>CAUYYV010000093.1:0-10752 GCA_963577075.1 Phycisphaerae bacterium | reverse complement strand
GCCACGCATCATCATGGCCAAGACGACCACATTCACTACCTGGAAGAGCCCTTCCATGAAGCCGCTGCGGCCATTCACCAGCGCATGCATCAACTGGGGATTCAGCACTGAGGTGGCGGCACACGCGGGCTACTACGACGGGAATCATTCCAGCGTCGATCGGAGTCCATCATTCCCAGGCCAACGCACATTCACACCGGCCCGGCGCCAGTCCCATCGCCGAGAATCTCAACAGCCGCTTGCGAAATGACGAATCAATACCGAAATCACAATGTCGAAACAGTCAATCAGCCATAACCGCACAGCAGCATTGTCATTGGGGACCCCTAAAACCCCCACACGGGCTCAATTCATCGGTCTTGGCGCGCTCCCCCTGCGGGTCGCGGCTAAACAAGTCGGCATTTTTCAGAAGTCTCATGATCCAATCCAGCCATCCTATTGAATCGCCGCATCGGGCGTTATGATACATGTCATGCCCAACCAGACCATTCAACTTACGGCTGACCAGATTGATTTCTTTCACCGGGAGGGATACCTCACAATCGACGAGTTGACGACGCAGGACGACGTGGCTGCGATCCGCGAGATTTATGATCACCTGTTCGAGACACGCGCCGGGCGCGACGAGGGCCGGCACTTCGACCTGGCGGGAACGGACGAAGACGGCCGGGAAGAGACGCTGCCGCAGATACTTGGCCCACACCGCTACGCGCCGCAGTTGGAAAAAACGTTACTGCTCGCCAACGCGACGGCCGTCGCAAATCAATTGCTGGGTCCGGAAGCAACCTGTCAGTTTGCCCACGCCATCTTCAAACCGCCGCGCATCGGCGCGGCGACGCCCTGGCACCAGGACGCCGCCTACTGGGAACCGGCCGTCATTCATCGCAAGGCGAGCATCTGGGTGCCGCTGCAACCCGCCACGCCCGAGAACGGGTGCATGCAGTTCGTGCCGCGCAGCCACCAGTCGGACGTCATGCCGCACCAGAGCATCCGCAACGACCCGCGCATCCACGGCCTCGAACTGCCGGCGACCGAGATGCACCGCGTCGATGGCGCCGTCACCTGCCCGCTTGCCCCAGGTGGTGCGACGGTACACGACGGATACACCTTGCATTACACGGCCGCGAACCGGACGAACGTGCCGCGCCGTGCGATCATCCTGTCTGCCAGCGCCGGCACCACGCCGCGCTCCAAGCCGCGGCGATTTCCCTGGATGGAAAGCAAACAGACCGCACGCATGGTCCGCCAGGCGAAGGCTCGCGACCACGCTTCGCCCCAGGATTGAACGGTCCAACTGGACTCGACCCCGAGGCATAGCCGAAGATTCACTCCATTTTTGCCAAGCGCAGCAGGGAAAAGGGGTATAACGTGGTAACGTACACGTCGCCGTCCACGTTGACCTTGAGTGCATAGTGGAACATGTTGGGCGCCAGCACTGCGTCCGGGAACGTGTGGTAGCCGTGCGCATAGGTTGTCTTGTCGAAATCGACGAAGTCCGGGTTACGCACGGCCAAGACGCCGAGTTGCTCAATCCTGCCGGTGGTCGGGTCGTAGCGGCTAAGCCGATGCAACTTGCCGGCGCCGAAACCAGTGTCATTCTCGACGCGCACAACGGCATACACGCGACCGTCACGCGCGACGTCCATGCCCGTCTTGCACGACGGCTTGCGCCCCTCGACCATCTTTCCGACCCGCCTCGCATTGACGGCTTCGCCCTTGCTGTAAAGGTCGATCGCCCACAGGGTCGGGTCACTGACGCCGATGAGGTATGAGGTTCGCCCATCGGGCGCCAACCGCCAGGTCGGCTGGCCCTGTCGCGGCATCTTTTTTCCATCGACGAGGATATCGCGCACCGTGACCTTGCCCGTGTCCGGATCATACTGGGCCAGTTGGAAGCCTTTTTCGGTGATCGTGTTGGCCCGGCCATGTCCATCGATAAGCGTATTGCCATATCGCACCGCTCGAGGGCCCAGGTCGCGCCATCGGCGTGTCTTCACATCGCAGATCATCCAGCGGTTGTCCGGTTTGAGGATGACGGCATAGATCAACCCGCGCTTTTCGTCGGCGACAACGTCGATCACGCTCTTGCCCGGTGCCGGGATGCCGAAGTGCTCGGCCGTGTCCGTCTTCGGATCGTAGACCATGACATATCCGCCGGGGTACTTCGGCTCATCCTTGCGCCGGTGGCCGTGCATGCTGCCGCAGTAGACCCTGCCCGAGGGCGCAACAAAGTTGCGCGTATGAATCTTCGCCTGCGCCGCCGATTTCGTCGCTGTCTGGCCGGTCAACTTGTGGGTGTCAATCACAATCCGCTGCTCTTGTGTTTTTGGATCGAATTCGACGAGGTATGAGTTGACGTCGTACTTGGTCGTGCCGACGTACATTTTCCCGTCGAGCCCGTCGACAAGCGAAAAATAGCCCGATTCATTGTTATGTGTTTGCGGCAGAATATGGTGGGCGGTGGCCCATACGTACCTAAATGGCGCCTTGGCGACCTCGCCGGCCGCGGCGGACAAATGACTGGTGACCATCGTCGCGAATATTGCCAGCCAGATGACCAACCGTTCTTTCAGAATTTGCGTCATAATGGATATTTCCGTTGATCTACATTATCCGGGATCTCCCAGATCACCCTTGGTCGGAATCCGTTTCCGGATGAACAGACCCATGGTAGCGTCCGTTTGCCTCCCAATAAGATTATCTTGCGGTTTTCCTGGCCAAGAATGGCGGCCTGGAAGCCCTGGTGGCACATTCGTGAGCAGATTTGCTGACAGGAAATTTGATTCCGCGCGTGTTCGATAAAAATGGGCCAGCCCGCGTCGGGGTTGGCAGGCATTCGCTTGGCGGGCGGCACGTCCACCACCGCGGCAATATCGCAAGGCGTTTGGAAAATCGCTTCGTGAAAACGGTGGCTGAGCACGTTCTACGAATTACCGAAGAATACGACGCGAAGAGTCGTCAGCGCTTGGCGCCTTTGGAAAATAAAACGTTACTGACGCCGCGGCGCGACCTTCAATCATGGCAGCGGGCGTCACGTTTGCCCGTGAGGCAGGCGCATTGCTGATCGGACAGCGCCCCACCGGCGGCGGTATCATGTCCATTGCATCATTTGCCGTGATGGCGGATCGTAGCGAACGAGCATTGAAGGAGAGCACCATGCGATCATTGATAAATAACCCTGGCGCGTGGATTGGATCACTGCTCGCGGCCATCACCTTGGCCTCGGCAGGCTGCGCCACCATCAACACCGCAATCAATCCCTATCGGCTCGTGCTCGTCCAGGACGGCCAACCTCGTACCGTGGTCGTCCTGCCCGAAGATCCGGAAAAGCTCGAGCAAATGGCCGCCGATGAGCTGGCGCATTTTCTTGAAAAGATGAGCGGTGCAAAGATCCCGATCAAAAAGGCCGGCGAAGCAGCCCCTGATGCGCAAACAGTGCGCATCCTGATCGGTACGGCAGCCAAAGGCGTGATCAGCGCCAATGATCTGGATCGCGCCGAGGGTCATCGGCGGGATGACCTGAACTGCCGAGACGGCTTCGTCATCCGCACAAAAAACAATGTCGTGGCGATTCGTGGCGTGCGGTCCACCGGCACGCTGTTCGGCGCCTACGAGTTTCTAGAGCAATTAGGCTGTCGATGGTTCTGGCCCGGCACGCTGGGTGAATTCGTGCCCCAAGCCGACACGATCACGCTCAATCGTCCGATCAACACCGTGCAGGTTCCCACCTTTGACATGCGTACGATGTGGTTCAGCGGCGACCTCGCAGTCCACAATTTTGCGCACCAATGGGTGCACAGGATGCGCTTGTCACTGGACTATCAGTACAGCGGCGGCCACAGGCCGCACCCGGACATCTCCAAACCCGACGCCTCCGAAATCATGGCAACCCGGATACTGGAAGAACTCGAGCACAAACCCAACATAAAGCGGGTCAGTCTCAGTTGGAGTGATACCAGCGCCAGGAGCATCGGCGACAAGGCGCTGGGACTACGGCACCCCTGGAACAAGAACCAGGAACACGCGACCGACGCGCTGGTGGAATATTACAACGGCGTGGTCGAGCGCGTGGAGGCCAAGCACCCCAACTTGCTGTATACGTTTCTCGTGTACAACAACTACTTTCTACAGGCGATCAGGCACAAGCCGCACCCGAATTTATCGCCCTGGTTTACGCCGATCGAGCAGTGCACCCGCCACCTGCCCGGCTCCGGCCGATGCTGGCAGCGTGACGCCAACTTCGAGATCCTCAAGACCTGGTGCGAAATGTCGGACAAGGTGTTCATCTACGACTACGAACCGGCGCTGTTGATCGAAAACGGCCTGCCCATGCCCTCGACCAGACGGTTCGCGATCGAAACGCCGATAATGGCGCAGTACGGCGTGCGTGGCATCTACCAGCAATCGCAGCTCACGATCATGAATCAGGGCCCTAACCTGTACGTGCGTGCCAAGCAGATGTGGGACGCGCACACAGACGTGGCCGCAATACTTGACGATTATTACGCGAAGATGTTCGGTCCGGCGGGCCCACACGTGCGCCGTTACCGCGATGCGCTGGAACAGATGCTCTACCACGCGCCGGGTCATCAGCAACACGCATATTACTTCGAGGATGAGCTTCTCAAGATGATCTATCCGATCGACGAGGTGCGCAAGCTCGAACATAACGTTCGCGACGCCGAAGCCTCGGCCGAGACGCCGTTGCAGCGCCGCCGCGTGCAGGCTGTCCGTTTCAGTTTTGACAACCTTATGCTGTATCTGAGGATGCGCGATGCGGAAGACGAGGGCCGCTTCACCGACGCGGCGAATCTGGCCGACGAGATTCACGCGCTGCGCAAACGGATCGACCAGGTTGACCTGGTGCTCTACAAGATCGGCGACCTCGACCGCAACGACGAGGGCGACAAGCATGGGCACATGCCGGGAGGCTGGGCCAAGTTCAACCGCGCTCGGGCCGCGAATATCAACGGCAGCGCAGGCGAGTTGGTCGCGATGACACCCAAGGCATGGTCGTTTTCAGTCGATCCGCGGCGCGAGGGCATCACCGATCGATGGTTTGAGGCCGATCATGACACGTCGCAGTGGAAACCGATCCACACGACGCTTTTCTGGGAAGTCCAGGGCTACGAGTCACAAGACGGTCAAGGCCATGACGGGGTCGGCTGGTACCAGACGAAGCTTCGCGTGCCGCAACGGTTCGAGGGCCGCACGATCAAATTGAATTTCGGCGGCGTGGCGGGCGAGGTTCTCGTCTGGGTGGACGGCCAGTTCGCCGGCTATCAGCCGTACCCGCGACCGTGGTGGTTCAACCGTGTCAAGCAGAACTACGATATCGACGTGACCAACGCCGTCACTGCGGGCGAAGATAATACGATCACCGTGCGCGTACGATGCGATGACAACTGGGGCGGCATCTTTCGCCGCATCTTTCTTTGGACCCCCAATTGATGCCTTTCGGTGCCCACCAACGCCCAGTGGTGGCCAAGTTGAAACACTAATTGGGCCGAAGCACCAGGCCAATCCCGTCACAAGTGATTGGTTGCGTCAATGGCAACTATTTTCGCGCATAATTGCTCCACCTTCTATAATATGAATATGAACATGACGTAACTGGTCGCCCACGATTTGCCATCGATAGGATTTGTCCATGCTGCACCGAAGACTGAAGCAATTGGCCTCGAAAGGGCAAGCAATCCGGGTGGCTCTTGTCGGCTGTGGCCGCATGGGCCGGGGCGTCATCAATCAGATTGCATTCGTACCGGGCATGACAGTGGTTGCGGTGGCGGATCAGCATCGTGATGCGTCCGAGGCCGCAGCACACGGGCAGGAGCATGACCGGGTAAAGGTCCATCTATCCGATGACCGTGAAGCCGCGGCCGATGCGATTGCCCGCGGCGAGCGCGTGGCAACAACCAGCAGCAAAATGATCTGCTCCCTGCCCGTGGACGTGGTCATTGAAGCAACAGGTATTCCTGATTCGGGCGTGCGGATCGCAGTGGAAGCAATTCGGCAGGGCAAGCACGTGATCACCATGAACGTCGAGTCCGATGCGTTGGTCGGTCCGATGCTGTCCCACTTGGCGCGCGAGGCGGGCGTGGTGTATTCGGTGACGGCGGGCGACGAGCCGGGCGTACTGGGCGACATGGTTGATTGGGCGCGCACGATCGGGCTGGAAGTCGTCGCGGCACTGAAGGGGTGCATGCGGCCAATCGACTGGAACGCCAATACGCAAACGCTGGCCGATGAAGCGTCCCAGCTGGGGTTGAACCCCAAAATGCTTGCATCGTTCCGCGACGGGTCAAAGCACAGCGTCGAGGTGTGCGTGACGGCCAACGGTACAGGCCTGGTTCCGGATGTTCGCGGCACACACGCAAGGGCTCTGAAGTGGCATGAGTATCCAAAGGTGATCTGCCCCAAGAAGGACGGCGGCATCCTTGACCGCAGCGGCGTGGTCGAATTGGCGCAACCAGTTCTGAACACCGATGGCACGATAGATATGGATCATAGCGTGACACCGGGTGTCGGCCTGATCGTTACCACGCCGCACAAGCAAATTCGCGCCGACTTCAAGTATCTGCTCCAGGGTGATGGCCCGTATTACGTGATGCCCCGCCCGTTTCACCTTTGCGCGATGGAACTGCCGCAGTCGGTCGCGAAAGCTTACTTTCATGGCGACCCGACGTTGAATGCAATGGGCGGACCGGTGGCGGAAGTGATCTGTGTAGCCAAACGCGATCTTGAGCCGGGCGACGTTCTCACTGGTAGCGGCGGAGCGGAAATCACCGGCCAGATCGACCGTTATGCCATCTGTCGCAGTGAAAACCTGTTGCCCCTGGGCTTGTCGTACGGAATCGAGATGGCGCGGCCTGTTGAATGTGGCCGGGCGGTGACACTGGACGACGTGAAACTTGATCTTGGTAGCGACGCGTATCAATTATGGTTGCGGCAATGCGACACATTTCCGTCCAACGATCGCCAACCAGTGGACGTGAGCGGCAGTCGATGAGTGCAGAGATGAAAACGATGTTCAGCTTGCATGGCCGACGCGCACTGGTGACCGGCGCAAGCCGGGGTATCGGCCGTGCAATCGCGGAAGGACTTGCAAAAGCTGGCGCCGAGATCGCAATCCACTACCACCAAAATGCCGGGGCCGCAGCCGAGGTGGAATCGCAAATACGCGGCGCCGGCGGCAAGGCATTCACCATCAGCGCCGACCTGGCCGCCCGTGACAGTGGTGAACAGCTGGCACAATTCGTCAAGCAACATTGGGGCGCCCTGGACATCCTGGTCAACAACGCCGGCGACATGGTTGGCCGCAGCACGCTCGAGCAGGTCAGCGACGAACTGATTGACCGCATTTTACAGGTCAATCTGTACGGTACACTCCGCTCGACCCGTTCCCTGTTGCCGTTGCTGCGCCTCGGCGAGAAACCGTCGATCATAAATGTTTCGTCAATTTCCGCCCACAACGGGGGTGCCGGCGGCGTGTCCATTTATGCAGCCGCCAAGGGCGCCATCAACAGCCTGACGCGTAGTCTCGCCAGGGAATTGGCGCCCGCCATCCGCGTCAACGCGATCGCACCGGGCGTAATTCTGACCGATCAGCACCATGCTCATAGCACGCCGAAGAGACTAGATACGATCGCAGGTGACACGCCGCTCAAACGCCTGGGCAAGCCTGAGGATTGTGCCGGTGCGGTCATTTTTCTCGCGTCGCTGTCCGCCGCGTTTATCACAGGTGAAACCGTCGAGATCAACGGCGGCCTGTGGATGCGCTGACCATCATGAAAAAACGTATCGCCATCGGACAGATTTCATCCGAGTCCAACTCGTTCGTACCGATGCGCGTGGACGAGGCCTTTATCCGCGAGACCGGATACCTGGCAATCGGTGATGAGGTATTCGAACTCAAGGACACGGGCAACGAAGTTGCGGGCTTCCTCGACGCGTGCAGCGAGGAAGAGGGCATTGAAATCGTGCCGCTGCTCGCCGGCCGAGCCAACTCAAGCGGCCCACTCACGAGCGCCTGCTACAGTCACATCAAATGCACGCTGCTCGATCGCCTTAAAAATGCCGGCCCGGTCGATGGCGTGTTGCTTTCCCATCATGGCTCGATGCTCGCTGAAAACATCGATGACCCGGAGGGGGACATCATTGCAGCGATGCGCGGGTTGCTCGGGCCACGCGTGCCGATTGCCGCCACGCTCGATCTGCACGGCAACGTCACGAGGCGCATGGTCGAGGCTGCAACTATTATTATCGGATACCAAACCTATCCACACCTCGATGCATTCGACACCGGCAAGCGCGCCGCGCACCTGCTCATTCAAACGATAAACGGCAACGTCCAACCCACAATGGCGGTGGTGAAGCTCCCAATGCTGCTGACCGCGTTTCACGGCACGACGCAGCCGGGGCAACCGTTCGGCGATCTGATGCAACACGCTGTCGGACTGGAGCAAAGTGGCGAGGCATTATCCGCATCGCTGTTTTTCGTCGGCTCGTACATTGACGTGCCGGAGATGGGCTGCGCGGCACTGGTCATTACGAACGGCAACCTTGATCCGGCCGTAGCCCTGAGCCGCGACCTGGCGGACAAGTACTGGGCTGCACGCGATGCTTTCACCACCGATTGCGTTTCCGTCTATCACGCATTGCGACAATCCCGCGAGATTGGCGGTCGGCCCATTCTGCTGCTTGACACCCCGGACACCACGGGGGGCGGGGCGGCCGGCGATTCCATCGCACTCGTTCGCGAGTTGCTTCAAGCGGGAGTCAAAGAGCCCACCATCGCCATGGTGGTCGACCCCGAAGTTGCCGCGACGGCACATCACGCCGGGCGGGGAGCGCGCATCCAAGCGAAGATCGGCCATCGACTTGATCCACAATGGGGCCGGCCCATCGACATAGACGCCCGCGTTGAGCACGTTACCAATGGTAATTTTGTTTACCAAGACGGCATTCTCAAAGGCTCGGGCGCCTCGATGGGAAAAAGCGCCGTTCTGGATATCGGTTCGATTAAAATTCTGGTTGCCAGCGTTCCAACTTATGACTGCGGCCTCGAGCAGTATGAGTCAGTGGGAATCGACCCCAAGCTATATTCTTTCATCGGCGTGAAAAACATGATGAACTTTCGCCACGCCTACGGATCATTTATGAAGGGCTACTTCCCGCTCGACCTGCCTGGTCCAACACCGGCCGACCTGCGGACATTGCCCTTCAAACGGGTGCGCCGCCCGATTTATCCGCTCGATGATATGCAGGAACCTCTCAAGCCAACGGTGCTGCTGTCAAAGGATCGCGCATGAAATCAACCGAGAGCCCATCGCCCCACGACAACGGGGCCAACTCCTACCGAACCCTCGCCTTCCGCATGGTCCTGCGACGTCAATAGCGTTCCCTACGAATTGGCCGTGATGCGCCGGCGTAACTCGAGGCAGGCGGGCATGACCAGCCAGCAGGCGAGCATGGTCAGCCCAATGCCGGTCGCCAGGACGAACCCGAGGCTGCGGATGCCGCGGTGGCTGGCAAGCATCAGGGTGCCGAATCCGATCATCGCGGTGAAACTGGTCAGCGTGATGCCCTTGCCGGTGCCGGCGGTCAACCCGAGCGGCCGGGTCCGCGGATCCTGGCGGTAGCGGTGCAGGATGTGTACGCCCGCGTCCACGCCGATACCGAACATCAGCGGCAGCACGATCACGTTGGCGGGGTTGATCGTCATCCCGCTGACGTACATGATCCCGAACGTGGCGGCAAAGCCGATCGCCACCGGCAGCAGGCACAGCAGCGCGTCGGCCATCGATCGAAAATCGATGGCCACCATCACGAACACGACGACGAATGCCCACACGCCCGCCCAGATGTATGCGTTTTTGATGAGCAACCCCGATTCATACACCTGAACGATCACGCCGGTCACACCGCGATCGGCGGCACCCGAATCGCCATCGATCGAGCGCAAATCTTCGATGAATCGCGGCAGAAATCGTGGGTGAAGCGGGCTGTCAATCGCGTCATCATCGGGCATCTTCGGGTACACCTCGAGCGCGACCGAACCATCAGCGCCGCGATAGAGCCGTTGCATGACCGGGGGTAGATCATCCAGCGTCAACGCTGAAGGATCGAGCGCATCATTGACGCGCTGCGCGACCGCAGCACAATAGTCGGCAAACTGCCGGTCCAATCGGGCGAGCACCCTCGGACGTTCGTTCGGCTCAATCGCGTCCAGTATCCCGATTGCCCGACCGATGGCGGCGTCCAGGTTCGTCAGCGCCGTCCGCAGCGGCTGCGAGTCGAGGCCTGTGCCGAAACGTTTGATCAAGGCGCGCAAATGCTTAAATTCTGTCGCCAGATCAGCCCCATCCAAGCCGGTAGCGGGCTGGACCGCCCGCCTGGCGTCGTCGAGACGCCGCCGAACCACGCCTATCTTTTCCTTCTTTTGCGCGTCGTCGATCGGAAACAGCAGGCCGACGCCGCCCACCTTGGGGTCCAGGCGTGAGTCTGGATTTGACGCCACTATGCGGCGCAATTTCTGCGTTTGCGCGCGCGCTTCGTCGAGATCCTTGGCGATGTACATGGCCGACCAGATGGATCGACCTCCTGATTTGCTTACCCGTTGCTGCCATCGCACGCTGTCGACCCCGTCGGGCATAAGCGCCACCAGGTCGTAGTCAAACCGCATGTGAAAGGCGCCGTACAGCGATACGACCGACACCATGATCGCCGCCGCCACCGTCAAGGCCGGGCGGC
>CAUYYV010000092.1:0-10780 GCA_963577075.1 Phycisphaerae bacterium | reverse complement strand
TCATCGTCGAGAATCCGGTAGTTTTGCTCCTCGCCGGGCGCCACGCAACCCCAGAAATGGCCCATCCAGAAGGTCAGCGTCACCCAGAAGGCTAACCAGGCGATTTTTACCGGCATGTGAACATCTCTCCTGACGTTTTCCACTCGCACGTTATTGTACCATCGAAGCGCACCCGCACAAGGATTGTTTGCGCGTCGTGCTTGTCATCGAACCCCTGTCCCAACGCGGCACCAGCCGAGCAGGGGCATGAAAGACCACAGCCATCATCTTTCCGCGGAGATTTTGACGCGGTCGAGGTTTTCCTCGAGTGTGCCGGGCAGGAAATGCAGGGTGGCGGTTGCTTTGCCGGCCTTGCCCGCCCCGATTGCGCCCAGCGCGAAGTCCATGTCGGTGCAGGGCCAAAACGACCAGGCAACGGCCAGCGCGTCGGGCGAGGCGAACCCAATTGTCAGCGGATCGTCGCCGTGGCGCATCGTGGCGATGAACCTGCCCTCGGCGCCATGATAGACCGGCCAGACGTACTTGCCGTAGTCCTCGCGACCCTTGATCGCGATGAACCGCCGCCATTTTATTTCGTCGCCGGGGTCTTCGTCGCACAACGGCTTGAACTCGCCGTTGATCAGCACGTAGGCGTTGCGGCCGAAGCCGTCGGCCCACAGGTGATTGAAGCAGGCCTGACACATCATGTCGTCAAGCACGTTTTCTAAATCAAGGGTGCAGTTCATCTCGATGTTGAGGCAGCCGTCCCCGACTCGGTAATCGCAGCGAAGCTCACCTTTGGATTCATTCGTCTGGTTGATCAGCGTGCAATGCTGATCGCTGTGGACCTGCCAGGACCACGCCTTGATACCAAAATGCGTTTTGGTAGCGTGCGACCCGAAATGCTCGGGGATGTTGAGCGCCCACCGCGCGCCCGGGGCGCGATCCCAGGTGATGACCAAAGTGCGCTGGCGATAATCCCCGTCGGGCTTGGGGGTCTTGTACTGCTCTGCTTTCTTGACGTAGCCGTCCTCGCGCAGGCGGTGGTACAACCTGATTCTTTCGAGCGGTTGCTCAGCCATGATGTCGGGGTAGGGGCGAATGCGGATCGTGGAGTCTTGCGCCTGGGGCATGGAAAACCCTTAAATATGAATGCGCGGGCAAAATCGGCTGCGACGATGCGCAGCAACGCCAATCGCCGAGCCCGCCATCGACGAGCAGCGATGGTAGCACCGCCTGCGATTACGTAGCAACTCCCCTATCGCGACCGGTACCCCAAGTAGCCGCCTCACCGAGGCCTGACAAAAGCGGGGCGGGCAGCATCTGGCGGACCCATAAACACATAAACTACTATATTTTAGTAAGTTAAGCACGAGATTGGCAAATGGTTGATCGGCTCGGCGATGACGCCTGTTGTTGCCCAGCAGCAAGCGGGTTTACACGCGCGCACAGCAGCGCTACCATGCTCGTTTCGCCCGCAGCGGGCTTTGTGAGCCTATTTGTCATGGAAGCTGCGATCGCCAAGGCCGCGGCTTTGATCGAGGCCCATCAATACATCCGTCGGTTCCAGGGCAAGATCGTCGTGGTCAAGGTCGGTGGGTCGATCATGGATGATGACGAGACGCTGGCCGGCATGATTCAGGACGTCTGCTTTATGGACGCGGTGGGCATGCACCCGATCATCGTCCACGGCGGCGGCAAAGCAATCACCGAAGCGATGCAAAAAAACGGATTGGAGGCCCAGTTCGTGCGCGGCCGGCGGTACACCGATGAACGCACACTCGCCATCGCCGAGCACGTGCTGGTCAGCCAGATCAACAAATCGATCGTTGATCAAATCAATACGCACGGCCACCACGGCATGGGCCTTCACAGCCTCGCCAGTTGCGTCGTGTTCGCCCGGCAGTTGTTCCTCGAAGATGAGCAAGATGCAAGTCGAAGGATCGACATCGGACATGTTGGCGAGGTTGAGTGGATCAACGCGTCCTTGCTGCACGCCTTGCTCAAGGCCGGGCAGATTCCCGTGATCGCACCGATCTCGCGGGACTCGGCGGGCGGCAAGCTCAACGTCAACGCCGACAGCGTCGCCGGTCATGTAGCCGTCGCCGTCAAGGCCGAGAAGCTCGTGCTGGTATCCGACACGCACGGCATTCGCACGGGTGATGATGCCGACAACCTCGCTCATCACCTTACCAAACGGCAGATCGAAAAACTTGTCGGCGACGGCACCATCCAGGGCGGCATGCTGCCCAAGGTCGAGGCCAGTTTCATCGCCCTCGAGGCCGGTGTGGCCAAGGCGCACATCGTCGACGGGCGCATCAAGCACTCGCTGATGCTCGAAGTGTACACCGACAAGGGCATCGGCACGGAAATCGTATTGTAGAATGAGCCGGCTTAGCCGCGACCAGAAGGGCAGTGCCCCCGGTTGATTATCGAAATTCGCCATAGACGCGACGGTATTGACCAACGACAATGTAACGAATCACTCGATGACAACGGAAACGGCCATCAGCGCAGAACCAAGAGCAACAACCGGCATGAAGCATTTCATTTCCATCGCGGAAACGACGACCGAGCAGTTGCGGGCGATCTTTGCCTCCGCGGCGAAGCTGCGCGACAAGCGCAAGCGGGGCGAGCGCACCGAACCGATCCTCGCCGGCCGTTCACTGGCGATGATCTTCGAGAAACCATCGCTGCGCACACGGGTCAGCTTCGAGCAGGCGATCGTCGAGTTGGGCGGCCACGCCATCATGTTGTCCGACCAGGAGGTGGGCATCGGGCGTCGCGAATCGCCCGGCGACGTGGCGCGTGTACTCGGCGGCATAGTACATGGCATTATCGCACGTGTATTCGAGCACGCGAAACTGATCGAGATGGCCAAACACGGCAGCGTACCGGTGATCAACGCGCTTTCCGACAATTCGCACCCGGTCCAGGCCCTGGCGGACGTGATGACCCTGATAGACGAGTTCGGTCCCGACCTGACCGGACGGACGATCGCCTTCATCGGCGACGGCAACAACGTGGCGCGGAGCCTCGCGACGGCCTGCGGCAAGCTCGGCATCCGATTCGTGCTGGCCAGCCCGCCTGGGTACGAATTGGAAGGCGAGTTTGTCGATTGGATCCGGTCAACCTTGCCTGATGCCCAGTTCAAGGTGACCGACGATGCCAAATCAGCAGTGCGCGACGCCGACGTGATCTACACCGATACCTGGGTTTCGATGGGCCAGGAGCAGCAGAAAGCTCGGCGCCAAGCGGCGTTCGCCGATTATCAGATTAACGCCGACCTGGTGGCACAAGCGCCGGACCACGCCATCGTCTTGCACTGCCTGCCCGCTTATCGCGGTGTTGAGATCACCGACGACGTAATGGATGGGCCCCGCAGCAGGGTATTTCAACAGGCACACAATCGCCTGCACGCGCAAAAGGGATTGATCGCCGTGATATACGGCTCAAACGTGTGAGCATGGACGTAACCGACCCCATTACCGTTTCCGAGATCAACACCGCCAACCTTCTGTTGATTGTGGTCGGCGCGCACCTTCGTGCCGAGATCGGCGATCGGCCGCTTGCCAATCAACTTTGCGACGGAATCCAGCAGTGGCTCGACGGTCATACCGCGGAACTGAACAACCCGTTCGTGCCGGTTGTCTGCTGCGATGTATGGTACGTCAACCACAAACAACTTCAGTGCCGCCCGACGATCAGCCTCGGCGGACCGGGCGTCAATGCCCTGTCAGCCTACTATCATCACAAACTCAACAATGCATTCGTGCGCGACGAGCAGATGGTGATTCAACTCGACCCTGATTTCGTGGATCTGCGGGCCTGCCTTTGGGGCATGGACCACGACACGACGGTCGCGGTGCTCGACGTATTTGTGCAGAAGTATCTCGAGCCTTATCTTCGCGCCGTCGCAACGCAGGTCGAGCCCATGGCCGAGTGAACCCCGCAGCCCGAGACGGCCAACTGGAAGACCAGCCTCATGCCCCGATTTCGTAAGGCCAGCAACATCCGAGCGGGTGTCATTGGCTACGGCGGCGCCTACGACGTCGGCCACGCCCACATCACCTGGATCCGAACCACCGGCATGACGCCGGTCTGCGTGGTGGACACCGATCCGAATCGGCTCGAAATCGCCGCCCGTGAATTTCCCGAAATCGAGCGGTACAGTTCGGTCACCGAGATGCTCAAAAAATCAGACGTGCATCTGCTGACCGTCGGGACCCCGCACAACACCCACGCACCACTGGCGGTGCAGTGTTTGCGCGCTGGGCGTCACGTGATCACAGAAAAGCCGTTCGCCGTTACGACCACCGAGTGCGACCGCATGATCGACGAGGCGCGCAAACGCCGACTCGTAATCACCACGCACCACAACCGCCACTGGGATTCGAGCATCCTCATCGCCCGGCAAGTCATCGAAAAGGGCGCCATCGGCCAAATCATCGGCATCGAGGCACACATCGCGTCCCACGCAAAGCCACGCGACTGGTGGCGGTCGAGCAAATCAGCATCGGGCGGCGCGTTATACGACTGGGGCGTCCACGTACTCGAATGGGCGCTGCAACTGATCGACTCCAAAATCGTCGAGGTCAGCGGCTTTGCCACCCGCGGGACCTGGGCCCCGCCGAGCGGATGGCGCAACGACCTGATCGAGGATGAGGGACGCGTCGTCGTCCGCTTCAAGAGCGGCCAGTGGCTGTCGATGTGCGTGTCGAGCATCGACACGGCCCCGCAACGCGAGGGGTTCATCATCCGCGGCACACAAGGTACGCACCTGCTGGGCCCGGCGACCACCATCTGCAAAAAGGGGAACGCCATGGTGGCGACAAATCACCGCCTACCCCCGAGACGGTGGGAAATGTCTTACAAGAACCTGGTCGATCACCTGACCAGGGGCGTGCCCCTGATCATCACGCCGCAGTGGGCCCGCCGGCCGGTTCACATACTCGATCTTGCCTATCGCAGCGCCAGGCTTGGCCGCTCGCTCAAGGCTAAATATGGATAGCGATCCGGCTTGATTCAGAAATGAGCCGCGCCAGCAGCTATGATGTTTGTGTTGGCCTGCACTGCAGCAAAGTTGGTAAAGGGATCAAAACATGACAAATCGATCTGCTCGGTGGAGTCATACGGTGCTGGCGGTCGTGACCGTCCTGGTGGTGGCGGCGTTGGTCTGGGCTGCGCCAATCGTGCAAAAGTTTCCGGCAATCTCGGACGAGTTCCTGACACTGGCGCAGATTGACAAGGTGCAACTGAAGGTGCTCATGTTAGACCCGGCGATGGCAAAGGCCGGCATCAAACCCGAGGATATCTACGATGATTGGAAAGGTCACCTCAAGGCCGCCGACATCACGGTCGTCGAAGGCGACGCCGCCGAAGATATGATAACGATTCGGCTGATGTTTGTCTTACGGAAACATGAACAGGTGACCGACGCAACGACCTATCTTGGCCTGCTCATGCTCGAGCAGCCGGTCAGGATCGAACGGCTTGATCGAACCTTTGTCATTCCGACCTATACCGGCGTGGAGGCCGGCCTCACACCCAACAATAAGATCGCCGACAGCACCCGCAAGGCATTGACGACACTAATCTCCAAATTCTTGAAGCGGACACGTGAGTCGAACCTGCATTTCTGATCGCCGGCACGGCTTGTTTGAATAAATTATGCATCTGCCAAATCGTTGAAGGCCACGTCATTGCACCTCACACGAGTTGCGCCGTCATGACATAATGATCGTGTAATTTTGTGAGCGTGATAGATAGCACCCGTGGCGATAGCTTCTTCTGTGGGCCCAGTGGGTTGAGCGGCGCGTTGGGGTCCAGCGTCAACTCCAGTCGCACGGTGGTCTTGTTGCGCGCCCGATCGCGAACCTTAAATTCCAGCACGATATATTTTGTACCGTCGGCACGCACCTCGACGGGCAGGGCTTTGATCTTCTTGCCGGACAATTTCCTCTTGAACCTCTTTAACCCGAAGCTTTCATCGAAAATCTGGCCCTCAACGCGAAATCCATTCGACAGTGCCTCGGGATTGATTACGAGGTGGCTTGTTGTGTCGTACAGGAACGTCGCGGCCTTGGTATCACCGAACACGAAGAACGTGCGTTTGTGACCGCCGATCTCACGGGTGATCAGATTCCATCCTTCGCGCAGATTCACCGGCTGTGGGTCAACCACTCTCTGGCCACTGGCGTCAAGGTATTTCAACGTGTAACCAGCAAGTTGATTGGTGTATTTGCGGCTCTTTTGCTGCAAGTTCGGCAGATACGAGGCCGGCGTGCCGATCAATCCGTCAACGTGCGGATCCTTTACCGCATCGACCGGCGCCAAGGATCCGCCAATCGCCACGCCGTACTGATCCCACAACTGCTGGTTCGTCTTGCCTATCAACTCCGGCGGTATGTAATCAGGCGCCTCGTCCGCCCTGAAAGAAACGTAATCCGCGGCCTGCTCGTGGAAGAAAAGCTGCTTGCCGTCGAAACGGATCGTGCCCATCCGGGTCACGTCGGGCGAGAACAGTTTAGTGATGTCGCGACCCTTTACCTTGAAGTCCGCCCGCATCAGGTAGTCAAGCTGTCGCCGACCTTGAAGTGCCGCGTCGGTCAACTGCCCGAATTCGACGTCGCCGATGATGTCGATCGTTCGCCGTAAATCATGGGCCTTTAATATCTTGATGCTCCTGACGTTGTTGAAGTAACCGCCATCAAGAATATTTTGACCCTTCCTGGGCATCTGGACACCGATCTTCCAGCCCTCGGCGTGAATGTTTTCAAAACGGATATTCCTTGTTGCCTTGTTGACGCCAATACCGGTCTGCGACAGGTTGGTGGTACGCCCGAACAGCTTGACGTTCTTCAGTGTCATATTGGCGGTATAGGGAATGATCATGCCCTTGGCGCGTGTATTCCAGACAATAAAATCCTCGACGACGCTGCGGCCGTCGTGCTTCGCGTTAAGCAGGTGGAACCATGATTCAAAACCCGTACGCGATGCGAACGCAACGTTACCCTTGAACAGGCGGATCGGCACGTTACCGACCGGCACCTGTTCCCGGCCATCAGCCCACGTCGGATCGGCCAGGTTTTCGGCCTTGAAGTCCGCCACCTCGCTGCGGGTGAAGTATATGAACGCGGCGCCGGCGTGACCGGAGGCGATGTTACCCTCCACCTCGACACCGGCACCCTGGAACCAGAACCCATGCCCGCCGTGCCCGAAGTCATGCGATATGTCGCGTGACTCCAACCGGTCTCCCGAGCCCTTGGATCGGATCGCTAGGTTGCGGCGAAACGCGCCAACCTCCGTACCGTTTTCCGTAACGAACCCGGCTCCCACCACGTCGAACGAGATGTTATCTTCCATGATCACGTGGCTGTCGTGGTTGACAAACCCCCATCCGGGGCTGTCCACGACCACGCTGGCGGTGATCACCGCCGGGTCGGCGACCAACCTGTCGCCGTGGCGATGGAAGTGGGCGGCGTACCGGCCGCGCGGGTTCAGGCCGGTACCCTCAAGCAGATTGCCGTCCTCGTTGAACATCGGATCATCTACAACATTGCGCTTATCAGATCGACCCAGACCGTAGAAGCCGGCGTTGTGTACGCTCACCGTCGGTGCGTGCATGAACATTACGTGTCCGCGACGATTGATGGTCCCGACGTTTTCCGAGATCACCACCACGTTGCGCGATACGTTGGCAACGTAAATCGACTGGTCATACGGCGAACGATGGTTGTACTTGAGCCGATCGACGGTGATTCGGTTGCCGTCGATCGCCAGGATATCCAGTTCCTCGTCCTGATTATTCCATCGGTGTGTCCCCGTTAGTACAATTTGGTCGCCGACTCGCCAGTTTTCGGGGACTTCGGCGAGCACCAGTTCGGTATCTCCTCTGAGCGCCTCATTCAACGCGAGGTAGGGAGTCTTATAGGCGCCATGCATCATCACCGACCCATATGAGATCAACCCCCGGCTCAGTTGCAGCGGGTCCCAGTCGGTGTCGATCTTGCCAAGGTCGGCGATTACGAATCGGGCCGTCACGTCATCATCGATCGGATTCTGATCCGTGCCGACGACCAGCAATCCCTGCGACGATACAACGAATGTGTCCACAAGCATCTGGGTATCGACATGGATGTCGAACTGCAGCACGCCGTCTACCCGTACCGTGTGTAACGGGTCAGTAAGAATTGCATCAAAGACGATCTCAACGTTGTCCGGTATCAACACGTCAGCGATCAGGTTGGGGATCAGCCCGTTTTCCCAGGTAAGCGGATCGGACCAGACGCCATCCTGAACCGCAGTGTGGGTTGCATCTTCGTGATCGACCAGATTGAGAAGGGCTTCATGATCGTGTTGTTTGCCCGGGTCATCGGGATGTATCGGGGGATGCTGATCGTCACGTTCATCATTGTGCATGCCACCGTCTTTGACGGAAATATTATTGACCACCGGCCCAATCACGGGCGCTACGGTAGCGCCGATCGCGAGGTCGATCTCGCCGCGCAACAAGGTTGCGGCCCATTCGGGTAAGCACGAATTCCATGTGGCGCCGACCGCCAAATTGATATCGCCTTGCATCAGCAAGCGGGGTTCGAGAGGTTCAAGCCCCCCCCAGTTGTCGTCGCGCCGGTGAGTACGATTCACTCGATCGCCGAGAACCTGCAAAGCTCGATTTGATGAACGCTCGACAGTTGAGAACAAGGGGCGGGCGAATCGATTGGCCATCGCGGACAATCCCTTCGGGTAATTGCCTCCTTTCTCGTTTACCGGGTAACATTTGAGATACATCTTCTTGACAAACGTTAAAATTCAACGATGTCACCGGCCATATAGCGTCCTTAATTTTCTCGGCGCATCCGCTAAGCTGTAAGGTCTGCGTGTGCCGCCTCCGGATATAACGACTGGCGTGAATGTGCAGTCCCGTGCCAACAACTGTTTTGGCTGAATGGGTGATATGATAAAATTTGTTTGGAGCATCGTGCGCTTGCAAGAGGGGAACACAAATCTTACACGGCATGGTGTTATCCCGTGCGGCGTGGCATCATCCACTAAAGATGGGTGGCCCCATGGGTATTGATAACATCGAGCAGACTTATCCGTTGTCGCCCATGCAATCGGGCATGCTGTACCACAGCATCTACACGCCGAAATCCGCGGCCTATCTGTTACAGATTGCGGGCGTGGCGCGTGAGCCGTTGAATCTGCCGGTATTCAAGCGCGCCTGGCAGCGACTTGCCGACCGTCACGCGGTGTTGCGTACGAGCTTCTGCTGGACGACAACCGCCGAACCAATCCAGCAGGTTCACCAGGATGTCACCGTGCCGATCGAAGTGTTTGACTGGCAGAGAAAATCTGAAGAGCAATGCCAAGATCAACTGGGTAAATACCTGCAAACGGACCGGACACGGGGCCTTAAGCTTACCGAGGCGCCGATGATGCGCGTTGCGGTGTTTGTCTGCCGGGATGGTACCTTTCGATTCGTGTGGACATTTCACCATGCAATCCTGGATGGCCGATCGTTTCCGATATTGCTCAATGAATTGTTTGCCTTCTACGAATCCTTCACGCAAGACCGGGACTTGTCGCTGCCGCCGGCCCTCCAGTTCCGTGATTACGTTGACTGGTCGAACGGGCAGGACCGCACGAGATCGCAACACTTCTGGCGCGATCATCTTGCCGGTTTTGACCAGGCCACTGCACTGGTTGGTATGCGCAGCAACGTGGCATCATCGCAAGATAGAGAGGACTTCGCCTCACGGAAAATATTACTGACGCCCCAGACGACAGGCGCGCTGCACCGGATCGCTGAAACTCACGACCTGGCGATCAATACTTTCGTGCAGGCGGCATGGGCGCTGCTGTTAATCCGGTACAGTGGCAAAACGGATGTGGTGTTCGGTGCGGTTCGCGCATGCCGCCGATGGGCGGAAGATGGCGATTCGATGGTCGGCCTGTTTGTCAACACCCTTCCCGTAAGGGTCAGCGTAAGTCCTGAGAGCTTGCTCATCCCATGGCTTAAGCAACTGAGGGCACAATGGGTCACGATGCGCGAACACGAGGGCACACCGCTGATTGCCGTCCAAGGCTGCAGCGACATGCCGCAGCAGCAGGCTCTGTTTGACAGCGTTGTCGTTTTTGATCATTGCGACCTCAACACCCTGATGCGCCGGCTGGAAGGTAAATGGTCCAACCGGTATTTCGAATATCATGGACAGACGCATTATCCCCTGACCGCGCGTGCCTACCTCCAGCCCGATCTGTTTTTCTCGATCCAATACGACCGTCACCGGTTCGACGATGCCTTTATCGGGCGGATGCTAGGCCATGTCGAGTCGATGCTGACCGGCATGGCCGCGGACCCGCACGCGTGCGTGGCAAACTTGCCGATTCTGACGGCATCTGAAACGGAACAGGCGCTTGGCCCGCCCCTGATCGGGAAACAAGAACACCCTAAGCGGCATTGCCTTCACGAACTATTTGAGACCTGGGCCGGGCGGAATCCAGATGATGTCGCCGCCGTCTGCGACGACGCGCAGCTAACCTACGGCCAACTCAACGACCGCGCCAATCAACTGGCCCATCATTTGCGCAAGGGGGGCGTGGCCCCCGAGATGCGGGTGGGCATTTGCATGGAACCCTCATTGCAGTTGGTGGTGGCGATGCTGGGCATCCTCAAGGCGGGCGGCGCATACGTCCCGTTGGATCCGTCGTATCCGAAGCAGCGACTGGACTATATGGTCGACGACGCCGATCTAAGCGTGATGGTCATTGATCCGCACCAGGCCTCACGGTTTGC
>CAUYYV010000091.1:0-10913 GCA_963577075.1 Phycisphaerae bacterium | reverse complement strand
TCGGCCGCCGAAGAGCCACTGGTTCCAGGCCACCTGATTGCTGCCAAACGGTTGGGGCGTATCGCTGCCGTCGCGCGCCAGCGAGGGGAACACCTGGCCGTTATCGTAGCAGTAGCTGTGCAGCGCGATGCCAAGCTGTCGCAGATTGCTCAGGCAGGTCGTCACCTGCGCGTGCTCCCTGGCTTGCTTCACCGCAGGCAGCAACAGGGCGATCAGAATAACGATGACGGTGAGCACCACGAGCATTTCCACCATCGTGAAACCCCGTCGGCCCCTGCGTGATTGATCAGGAGACATGGAGTGTTTTCTGCATGGTCGCTGGCATGACACGCTACGCATCATATTATGTTCGTCACCGACACCGGGCACTCACGGCTTGCCTTCTCCTGTCGTCGAGTCGGGCACGCCCCCGCTGCTGACTGGGTGGGCTGATGATCCTGTGTCGGCGACGTTGAGAACGATGGCGGACAAGTCGGGCGTGGCCGTCTGCTCACCACCTATCTGTTTGCCGATCGAACCGCGCAAGGATCGACCGGCGAACCGCCCGTTTCTGAAACGGGCGGTGATTGGCCTATACTGCCAGCCATGACAGCCGGTGAGTCAATCCAGCAGCGGCTCTTGACACCCGGGCCCACGGCCGTGCCGCAAGCCGTACGCGCCGAAATGGCCCGGCCTATCATCCACCATCGCACATCCGCGTTTCGAGAGATCTTCGCCGACGTCGGACGGCGCCTTAGCCGGCTCTGCCGCACCGAGGCGCCCGTGCTGATGATCGCCGGGTCGGGCACCACCGCCTTTGAGGCGGCCCAGGTGTCGCTGACCCCGCCCCGGACGCGGGCGATCACCGTCGCGGCGGGCAAGTTTGCCGAGCGATGGCAGGATATCTTCGACGGCTACGGTATCGAGCAGGTGCCCATCAACGTGCCGTGGGGCGAGGCGGTCAAACCCGAACAGATCGAACGGGCCCTGGGCGATCACCGTGACGTCAGCGTCGTGACGGTCGTGCACAGTGAAACGTCCACGGCGACTGCGTGTGACATCGAAGCGATCGCCGCGATCGTGCGCAAGACCGATGCCCTGCTGATCGTCGATGGCATCACCTCGGCAGGCGCGTTGCCGGTTGAGATGGACAGGTGGGGTCTCGACGTGCTGGTGACTGGGTCTCAGAAGGCGCTGATGCTGCCGCCCGGGCTCGGGTACGTGGCGCTGGGGCCGCGTGCGATCGAGCGGCTCGGATCGACCAAGCCGTCGCATTGCTACAACCTCGACCTGCGCCGCTGGCTGGCCAGTTGGCACGATCAGGACGTGCCGTTCACGCCGCCGGTGCCGTTGATCCGCGCGCAGGGCGTCGCGCTGCAGATGATCGAAGATGAGGGGCTGGAAAACGTCTGGTCGCGGACTGCGTCGCTGGCGGCGGCGACACGCGCGGCGCTGGCAGCGTTGGGGCTGGCGTTGATCAGCCGGTCACCGAGCGACTCGGTCACCGGCGCGTATTACCCGACAGGCGTGGAAGACTCAAGGTTCCGTGCTGCGCTGCGCGACAAACACGGCATCCACATCGCCGGCGGCCAGAAAGGTCGCGGCGCCGACTGGTCTGGCAAGATATTCCGCATCAGCCACATGGGATACGTCGGTGCCGACGACACGCTCGCCGCGCTGCGCGCCATCGAAACGGAACTGATCACCGCCCGTGGCGATATTGCGCCCGGCACCGCCGAGCAGGCCGCCCGAGCCCACTTGGCCTCTTTTTTTTAGCGGCGGGGCTTGCCCCCTGCTTCGATCAAGGAACCTCTCGCCATGCTCACCGTCAACACCACCCGCCCCGCGTGCAGAGCCGGGCGCATCAGTCGCGTCGAGACCATGACACTCGGTACCGATTGGCGCAACTTCAGCTTCGTGCGTATCTATACGGATGAAGGGATCGTCGGCGTCGGCGAGATCACCCACCCGTACCGCGGCCGACAGGTTTGTTCGCTCGTCGAAGAGATGGCGCGCCGGCATCTGGTCGGCGCTGATCCGTTCGATATCGAGGAGATCTGGCTGCGCATGTATCAGGGCGACTTCATGCGTGGTGGCGACATGGCCGGCAACGCTGTCAGCGGTGTCGACCAGGCGCTGTACGACATCAAGGGCAGAGCCCTGGGCGTGCCGGTCTATCAACTGCTCGGTGGCGCCTGTCGCGATCGAATACCCACCTACGCCAACGGCTGGTACACCGGTGGCCGATCGCCCGAAGCGTTCGCGCAAAAAGCCAAAGAAACGGTCGCCAGGGGATACCACGCTTTGAAGTTCGATCCGTTCGGCACGGGCCTGTGGGAGCTCGGTCGCACGGAGCGTAATCTGTCGCTCGGCATCGTCGAGGCCGTCCGTGACGCTGTCGGCCCCGATGTCGAAATTTTCATCGAGGGTCACGCCCGGTTGACCGTGCACGAAGCCGTGCGTGTCGGGATCGAGTTGCAGAAATACGATGTCGGCTGGTTCGAGGAGCCGATGCCCATCACGCACGTTGCCGAATACCTACAGGTGCGCGACAAGACGAGCGTGCCCATCGCCGGCGGCGAGCACTGCACCGACCGGTTTGCGATGCGGCCTTACTTCGACCACGACGCTGTGCACATCATCCAGCCGGACGTCTGCATTGCCGGCGGCTTTACCGAGTTGCGCAAGATCGCCGCCATCGCCGAGATGCACGGCATGATGGTCGCGCCGCACAACTCGAACTCGCCGTTCTGTACGACCGCGTCCGTCCACGTCGATCTGGGCATGACCAACTTCAAGATCCAGGAAACGTTCGACGACCTGATGGAGCCGTACGTCTTCGACGCGCTCAAGGGCGTTCTGCCCGTCAAGGGCGGTTACATCGATATCCCGACCGAACCGGGCCTTGGCATCACGCTCGTTGATGAAGTCTTCGCCGAGCACCCCCCCCGCGAAACGTTCTGGAACATGTGGCAGGACGGCTGGGAAGATCGCAAGGCGCGCCCCACGGTATGAGCGCGAAGTTCATGCCGTGAAGCGTGATTAAGATGTGGGCCCGGAAAAGGCGGGCCTGACGCGGCAATCCTGCAGTGAACGGGATTGCTCATGGTTGTCTGTTGTTGTACGCATCTTGCCCCGCCGTCTCGACATCTCTTCGAGTCAGCCGACCCGCACAGGTTTAAGGGCCGGTTTATTTTCCCTCGTACCAGAATGCGCGGTGCCATTGGTGGGTGTGGATTTTGTCGAGCAGGGGGTCGGGCAGGTCGGGCAGGTCGGATGCGGCGCAGTTGGCTTGGGCCTGGGCGGGGCTGCGCATGCCGGGGATGACGGTCGAGACGGCCGGGTGCGCCAGGACGAACTTGAGCGCGGCTTGCGGCATGGTATAGCCGGTGCCGGCGAGGTCGGCCTTTATATTGTCAACGCGTTGTACCGTGCGTTGCAGCCGGTCACCCTGGAAATAATTGTTGCGAAAGTCGCCGTCGGCGAAGCGCGTCTGCGGCGTGAATTTTCCGGTCAGGGCACCCTCGTCGAAGGCGAGGCGGACGATGACGCCGACCCCGCACTCGGCGGCGACGGTCAGCAGTTGGGCGGCAGGCTCCTGCTCGAAAATGTTGTAGATCACCTGCACCGTGTCGAGCCATCCGGTGCGCATCAACTCGATCACGCTGTTCTGGTCGTGCTCGGGCGTTGATATCCCGATGTGGCGGATCTTGCCCTCCGTTTGCAGGCGGCGCAGGACGGCCAGCGGCGTCGGATCGGCGTTCCAGGCCCGCGTCCATGTGTGCAGTTGGAGCAGATCAAGGCAGTCGGTGGCGAGATTGGTAAGCCGCTCTTCCACGCTCGTGCGCAGATACGCTTCGCTGAACCGCTCGTCGGCTTTGCAATAGGGCGACGGGGGCCACGGCCCGGGGCCCGGATGCGTCTTGGTGGCGACGGTGATCTGGTCGCGGTCCGACCGCTCGGCCAGCGCGCGGGCGATCAGACGTTCGCTCTTGCCCTTGCCGTAGTCGGCGGCCGTGTCGATGAAGTTGACCCCGAGGTCGAGGGCGCGGTGCAGCGTGGCGATCGAGTCGTCATCCGATTGCTCGCCCCACGATCCGCCGATCGCCCAGGCGCCGAACCCGATCTGCGAAATGCTGCGGCCGGTGCGGCCAAGGTTGCGGTATTTCATCTGCTGGTCTCAAGCGGGTGTGAGCCGGCGACGCGGCCAAGCGAAGCGTCGCGAGGAAGCGGAAGATCAGCAGCGGGGACCGTGGCATGAATGTGAACCGTGAAAACCTCGCCGGTATCGCCTCAATGTATCCAGATTCGGCCTGGGTCATTACTTGTGGGCGTCTACGGTCGGTATTGCAGAGAGCTTGAATCTCATTCTTCCAGTTGCCGCAGGCACAGGTCCATCGCGCTGAGCTTTTCCTTGATTTCCAGGAGGCTGGTCATGCCGAAGTTTTTGATGCCCATCAGTTCGGCCTCGGTGCGCATGCACAGGTCCGCCAGCGAGTTAATGTTCAGAAGCGCCAGTGCCTTGCGGGCCCGCACGGTAAGCTTCAACTCGTTGACGGTGCGATCGAGCGTTTCTGACTCGGTACCCTCGGTGAGTTGATCGTACATCGCCTGCTTGGCGGCCGAATTTTGCTGGTCGATGGCCTGACCGAGCCGGAGCCCGCGCTGGGCGAGCATGGCGCGGATCTCGTCGAGGCTGGCGTCGCCGACGTTCTTGTAGCTGCGCAGGTCTGCTTCGGTCACGCGCAGCAGGTCACCGAGCGTGCGAACGCTCATCTTGCGCAGCGCGTTGCGCGTGCGGACGGAAAGGTCGAAATCGGTCACCGGCGTGTCCAGCAGGGCGCTGTGCTTCTCGGTTTTACGATCAGATTCGTCGTCGATCACCATGGTATTGGTGGCGGTGAGGTCCTTGATGTAAAGCTGGGCACGGGGGTGATTCGGGTTGGTGGCCAGGACTTGCCGGACGCAACGCTCGGCCTTGGTGTACTGGCCGCGGTCTTCGTAGAGCACGGTCAGGTTCAGCAGCGCGTTAAGCGGGGGATTGGGCTGTTGGATGCACTGCTCGTACAGGTGCATCGCTTCCTCCTCCTCGCCGACCAGGTCCAGGCTGTAAGCCAGCCTGAAGCAGACCTCGGTGTCGTCGGGGTCGGCGGTGAAAGCGGCTTCGTAGGCCTCGATGGCCTTCAGGCGGTCACCGTTTTGCTCAAGGGCGCGGCCGTCATTGCAATATTTGCGCGCCATGTCCGTGTCCTTGATCTCGAGTTTGTCCATCGGTTGGCTCCTGAGATTGCGGCAATGATGACCGGTGTGGTGGTTCAGTTGCGCGGCGGCCTGATCATGAGTGACAAGGTGGCGGAGTATAGGGTTGACGGCAGCCGGATGCAAGACCGGCGCACCGGGCGTCGTGACGCTGGGAGCCTTATCGCCGGCTGATATACGGGTTATCGCGCAGGTAGAACCGCAACCGTCTGTGTGCCCACACGCCGGCATAGTCGATACCGATGCGCGGCGCGGCGATGATTTGATCGGCGGGCACGGGCCGGCGGCGCGCCCGTTCGACGTACATCGCCGCGTCACCGGTCAGGTCAAGGCCGTCCAGCTCGCGATCGATTGCCAGCGCTTTGGCCAGCTTGGCCGGTCCCGAGCACAAATCGCGGTCGCGTCGAGCCCCGGTGCGGCGGGTGTACATGATGTCAAGGCCTTCGACCGGCTCGAGGGCGCGTAGTAACACGGCCACCGGGTCGCCGGCGCGGCCGGCCACGATGTTGGCACAGTGGTGCAGCCCATAGGTGAAATAGACGTAGGCATGACCACCGTCGCCCCACATCGACTTGTTGCGCGGGGTTCGCCGCCCGTTGCAGGTGTGCGCCGCCTTGTCCGCCACGCCCAGGTAGGCCTCGGTTTCGACGATGATGCCGGCGACACGTCCACCGTGGCACACGCGCACCAGCCGCTGGCCGAGCAACGCTCGTGCTACGGTGACCGCATCACGACGATAGAACCGGCGCGACAGTGGCGCGGTGCGGGCCACTGTCAGGCTCGCACCGCGGGGGCCGAAAAACTGCGCCAGTAACGAAGCGGTATCGAGCCCAGTGATATGAACAGCAGCTGGCTGGCGATAAACACCAGCAGCCAGAATACCGCCGTGTCGATAAACCCGTAGGAATGCAGGCCGACGCCGAGCATGTTCGTGCCGAACCACGACCAGCTCGTGACGATGTTGCCGAACACCGCCAGCACCGCTAGGCCACGTTGTTGCGCCATGCCACCCCAACGTGCGTGCAGGACCAACGCGTTCCACAGCACGATCAGCACGGCGCCGTTTTCTTTCGGATCCCAGCCCCAGAACCGGCCCCAGCTCTGGTCCGCCCAGATGCCGCCCAGGATCGTGCCCACGAAACTGAACAGCAGGGCAAAGCAGAGCACGCCGTAGAGCATCTGCCCCATCCGCCGGTTCTCTTGCTTTGTCAGGGTATTGGTCAGCAAACCGCGGACGATGTAGACGATCCCGATGAGTCCGGCCAGATAGGTCGCCGAGTACCCGATCGTGATGACCACCACGTGCGTCGCCAGCCAGAAGTTGGTGTCGAGCACGGCCACGAGCACGGCCATGGTATCACCACCGCTGGCCAGGTGGTGCGCGATTATCAGGGTCAGGAAACCCATGACCGCTGCGAGCAATGTCGGGATGCTGTTGCGATACAAACGTTCGAGCACGATGCACATGATGACCACGCCCCACCCGATGAACACCGCCGACGAATACAGGTTCGTCACCGGCGGCCGACCGGAAAGATAGACCCGGGTCGTCAGCCCGAGCGTGTGCAACACGATCGTTATGACCACGACGAAGAAAGCGGCGCGCCGCAGCGGCCCGCTCCAGCCAAGCCATGAAAGAAACACGAGCACCGCCGCGGCCACGTACAGCGTCAAGCCACGGTAGAACGGCGCGTAACGATTAAAGGAGGTTTCCAACGATGCCTTTTGCACCGCCGTCGGCTGGCGCAGGGTCAACAACGCCTGGTAATTCGAGAGAGCGGCGTTGAACGCCTGCGGCTTGCCATCTTTGAATGCCAGTAGCATGTCGCTGACCACCTCGAAGCCCGGCGACGGTAGGGCGCCGCTGTGCTGCGCGTGACGTGCATCGGGCATCGTGGTCCAATCCTGTCCTTCCTTGGCCGGCGGAAGCATGTGCAGGTTCCGATAGTGCCGCAACTTGTCGAAAACTGACACTTGGCTGGCCAGTTCCATGACCTTTATCTGGTAGGCATCGCGCCGTTGGGACGGGACGGCATCGATAGCGGTAGCCCTCTCGAACAGGTCCTTCAAATGGGCGCGAAGTTCGGAAAATGCAAACCGTTTGCGCGGTGAATGCTGCAGCCCGAACATGGTCAGCACGTCCGGGTGATCGATCCGAAACACCTTGTAGTCGGCGGCTTTGGTCGGCCTGGTCAGCACGTCGAGCAACCACGAAGTGGCGGCGATGGTCTTGTTGGCGTGCTCGAGCGTCTGCCTGCCGCTGAGGACCAGCAGGGTATTGCGCGCCACCGAGTCGATGGGCTTGACGCGGCCACGGTATGAAACGGGCAGCTTCGCGAATCCGTCCACATCGAATCGCTCATCGTGCGCCGGTTGGCGCGACGGCATGAACAGGTAGACGAAGCAACCGAAAATCACCAGCCACGGAAATACGATGGCCAATGCGCTTCGAGGTCGGCTGGCGTGTACCGTCATTTGGCCGTCCGTTTCAGAAATCGCGTCAGCGTGATACCGAAATGCACGAGCAGGCCGATGGCTCCGAGCGTGCACGCTAGGTAAGGCAACTGCCACCCCGGGTTATCCACGATCGCCAGCACCGTGCCGATATCGCCCTTGAGGAATGACGCCTGGAAAAACGTCTCGCCGCGATAGCGAAGCGGATTGTTCATATAAATGAGTACCTTGCGATCTTCGTGGTTGGCCGGATCGACCAACTGTACTTCGCTCGAGTAGTTGCTAGGGACGGTGGTGCCGGTGTACTTGTCGTGTTTGAAGTCGATCAGGTGAACGGAGTAGGGCTTGTAATATCGGCGAAACCGCAGCGAAATCAGGTACGTCTTGCCTTCGACCTGCACCGGCTGCTCGAGCACGGCCACGTCATCGTGGCCCTGCAAGTGCGGTGTGACCATGTAACTGCCCAGCGACTGCCCGCCGTGCGTCAGCCGGACGATGGCGGCCGGGTAGTTGACGTTCTGCTTGCTGATGCCCGTCACGTCGGGTATTCGATGGACACGCCACTGCAGCGCAATGCCCCGCGAGGCCTGCGCGGGCTCGGGGTCGTTCGGTGAGCGGCGCACCACGCTGCAGTTCAACATGTAGCGCTCGATCTCAATATCGAAAGGCAGTAGTTCGTGCCGCAACAGCGTCTCGGGTTTTAACATCGCATGATCGATCGCGACTTCGTTCTGCACATCCTTGTCGGGATCGCGGATGGCCAACTCGACCTCGCGGATGTCCTGGGCCCACCGGCTCGACCTGCCTTCCAATATGGGCATCTGCGCCTCGACGGCGAAGTTGCCCGTGATGGCTTCGCCGACCAGCAGCAGGATGATCGCGGTGTGGATCATGAAAATGCCGGCCCGCTTCCAGGCGAGCTTGAATCGCAACAGGTGCGCCGCGATCAAGTTGACCAGGAACGCGGCGCCGAGCAGGTATCCGCCGGGCAGGGGAAACCCGGGAAACCGCGCCAGTTCGCCCGCCGCGGGTCGCGGCAAAAAGATCCGGATCGGCACCCAGACGACGAGGCTGCGAAAGTATTCGTTGACCACCGCCCAAATGCCCAGGTCGATCTGGGCCCACGTCGCGCAAAAAATCAGCACCACTGCCAGTGCCAGCAGCACCACCGTGATACGCAGTGAGCCGACCGGCTTGAGGATGTTTTTGATCCGGTCATTCACGCGACGGTTCCACGAATTGGACGCGGCCGATGAACTGAACAAACGTTTCCTTTTCCCGTGCCACGAGTTGGTCGTCGCCGTGCATCCTGAAAAACCACTTGGTGTTGCCGGTGTTGAACAGCGCGATGAGCAAACGGCTGGCGCGCCCCGCCGCGTCTTTCGGACCCGCCAGGTCGAGCATCGACCCGGTCGTGTCGCCCGCCGAGATATCTTCGGTCGCCTGCTGCCCGAGGTCATCTATTCCCGGCAGGCCGACCTGCCTACGCCACCGGTTGATATTCATCAGCGGCGATCCGACCGACCCGGCAAATCGGCTGATCCACATGTCCGCCCGTCGGCTGCCGTCCTCGACGATAAATGTCACCAACCGCATCGGCCGTTGTTGCGGATCCTTATGCCAGTGGTCGGGAACCTGGTAGCGGATCGTCACCACGTCGGACGACTCGGAAATCGGCGGCTTCGTCGGCGTCGTGGCGGGAAAGCGGATCGAGCGCACAAATGATGCGAATCTTTGCCGCTCGGCGGCCAGCACCGGGTACGGCCCCACCGACTTGACGAACCATACCAACCGCGGGCCCTGGATGATCGCCGCCAGCATCAACTGTTCGGGATCGCCATCCTCCTCCTCGTCATCTAGGGGCGGGCCGGCAATCTCGACCAATAGGGCGCGTAGGCCGGGCAACTCGATCGGCTTGATGTAGCGGTCGAACTGGGCGACGTCCTCGAGACGCTCCCGCCCCATCTGATCGAGCCAGCGGTTGACGTTGGCCAGCACGCTGCGGCTCATGTTCGTGGCCGGCAGGGCGACGACCGTCAGGTCGATCGGGTCGTCTGCCGGCCCGATCAGGAAAGTGGCGAATCGCGTGGCCGAACCGGAGGCCGGTTGAATTTGCCAACCTGCGGGCGCCTGCCATGTGATGGGCCTGACCATGCCCGACCCGCCGGCCGCGGTGGGGGGTTGCGGCGCTGTGGCCGCGTGCTCATGCTCATGCTCATGCTCATCGGGCGGGGCATCGTAGACGCGGATCGCCTCGTCACCGTCGCAGCCGATCATCAATATCGCACCGAGCATCAACATTGTCAGGCGTAGCGGTGATTGGGGCAGCAACGTATTGACCTCGTTTCGTCAGGGCCGGCGCCACCGGCCGAAGAACGGTCATGGTATTTGGTTATGGTATTCATGGGGCGGTGGAGGGCAAGGCCCAGCGGTTTATATCTCGGTGGATAGCGGCGAAGTTTGGCAGATCGCGTCGGGCCGCTACAATCCACCGACCGGTTCGGGCGGTGCGGGAGGACGATGAACGGGCAATCCACGGCAAGGCAATCATCCACGGGTAAGTAACGTGTGGCAGAACCTGGTATGGCTGGCGGTCGCCGGGGCGGTGGGCACGTTGGCGCGTTACGGCGTGACGGGATGGGTCCAGCCGCAGGCGCCGGGCACATGGTTCGCATGGGGGACGCTCGCGGTCAACGCCTCGGGGTGCTTGCTGTTTGGCCTCGTCTGGGCGTTGCTCGAGAAGGGCAACTTCGGTTTTGGCCCCGAGCCACGCCTGTATGTGCTGACCGGATTCATGGGCGCGTTTACGACGTTTTCAACGTATGCCTTCGAGACCGGCCAGTTAATCGAGGAGGGCCAGTGGGTCAAGGCTCTGATCAACATGGCGACCCAGAATGTACTTGGACTCGTATTATTAATAATTGGTTTCGCCGTCGGCCGACTGCTTTGACGCGTTTCGTCGAGGCGGTGCGGCGTGGTGTGTTCGGCTGCGGGGCGCACAGCCGGGTCCACACGACGAAAATCCTGCGGATCAGTGAAGACATGCCCATGATCGTAGAGACCGTTGACAGCGTCGGCCACCTTGCCCCGTTCATTGCCGAACTCGATCGGATGACCCCCGGGGGGTTGGTGACGCTTGAGCCGGTCGAGGTGATCGTTTATCAGCACAACGAGGAATCGACAGGAAGAGACAGTCTAATATTGAGTGGAGGGACAGTTCG
>CAUYYV010000090.1:0-10925 GCA_963577075.1 Phycisphaerae bacterium | reverse complement strand
CAACCGCGCTGCCTGATCGGGATTCAACTCACCGAGCGTGGCGCAGGGGCGGATCTTTCCCTCGGTGGCCGTGCGGCGGAAGAAGGGTTCGAGCCAGTCGAGTTCGGCATCGGTCGGTCCGCGTCCGGAATTGACAATGCCGAAACTGGATGCGCCGTTATCCGTCGCCTCGTTGGAGGTCCGCAACATGTCTTCATCGCCGACGCGATGCGGCGTGACCTGCGTCTTGAAGTGGCCCGACTGCGAGCAGTAGCCGCAATCCTCACTGCACCCGCCGACTTTCGCGGCTAGGATCGAGCAGAACTTGATGCTGCCGCCGACGAATCGGATGCGGATCTTGTTCGCCCAGTAGAAGAGGTCGTAGATCGCGTCGCCCCGGACGGCGATCAGCCCGTCCACCTCTTCGCGCGTCAGGGCATGGCCGGCGAGCACCCGCTTCGCCAGTTCGGCGATGTCGTCCGCCATATGCTCGTACGATCGTTGGTCCATCTATTGATCAGCCAAAGCTGCAGTCCCTGTCTGCGTGTTCTTACCTGCGCCCCACCGTACGGAACAACTGATCCAGATCACGGACAACAGCCACGCGCAACCGTTTCTTGTTGATATCGGTCTCGACGATCATCAGGCGCGCCGTCACGTTGTCAATGATAAACAGCGACTCTTCGTTGTTCTGCGTCTGGGCAGTGAGGATGCTGAAATCACCGGTCGACACAGTCTGGGTGGCGTACGCGGTTGATGTGAACTTTGCGTCCAACATCACCAGCAGGATGCCGCCCAGCAGGAACGCACTGGCCAACAGGAAGCAGCATGCCAATTGAATCCGTGTCATGATGAATATCTCCAATCACTTGGCTGAGCGGCGCTGCGGCCCGACCTCGAGATCACGTGCAAAGTCCATCCCGCCAACGAGGGTCACACGTTTTTTCTCAGATTCGTACAGGAACGCAACGACCTGGCCCTTTGTCAGGTTCATTACGTACACGACGTCCTGCGATGATCGTCCGATCGATTTGCCCGATACCATCGCGTAGCGGGCGCGGCCTTTGAGTTGGGCAGCTGCAGGCTGCGGCATGACGGTTACGGCGAGCACCGCCAGCAACACCACCACGTTCAAGGCGATCAATGCACCGAGTGATCGTCTGTCCATGACTGCTCTCCTTAACATGACAAAACCTGTGAGAATGCCCTGATCCAGCAAACGTTTTCCACGGCGGTGATCGGGATCAGTCCCGATGGCTGCGGCGAGGATTCGAGCAGGATACGATCACGATGGCAAGTACCATGACAATCGCGATCACGATGGTGACCCATCCGTAGGGCCGCTGCGGGGCCCGGCTGGTCTGGGTCTGCATCAGCAACAAAGCCCATGGCGACGATCCGACCCAGTGCCCAATCACATCAATCAGCATGTCAGCATGATAGTCCGTCTCTGTGCCCGTGTAAACGATCAACCGCCTCCTTGGCCGTGGCGATCACGGCCGCACGACGCCCAGCCGCCCTGCAGAGCCATTTCGTTATACTGCGGATGCGCTTCGCGCGGATGTCGCGGTGACGTGATCAGGCAAGGCGCGATCCGGTCGGTGGGATCGGTCGGATCGAATCGACTAGGTGAAGCGGAAACCTCGACATGGCTGCCCCGATCGTTGAAAAGACGCCGCCATCATGCGTTGAGTTGCTCGCCGCGATGGTCGGGTTCGACACCGTCAACGGCCGAATCTCCGGCCGCAGCGCCGCGGAGGGGCAGATGGGCGCCTGGCTCGACACCGTTGCGGCCGCCTGGGGGTTTGCCACGCAACGCCTGACCGTTCGTGACGACGCGTTCAACCTGATTGTCACGCACGTCGCTGATGTCGATGCTCCCTGGCTGCTGTTCGAGAGCCACATGGACACCGTGACCGCCGACGGTATGACGATCGACCCGTTCGCCGGCGAAGTTCGTGACGGTCGGGTCTGGGGCCGCGGTGCCTGCGACACGAAAGGCTCGGGTGCCGCCATGCTGTGGGCGCTTCGGCAATACGCTGATGGCGACAGGCAGCCCAATAACATCGCCGTGGCCTACACGACCGACGAGGAGTTCGGCAAGGACGGCGCCAAGAAGTTGGTCGAGGAGCATTTGTCCCATGTCGGCTGGAAGCCGGTTGGCGCCATCGTGGGCGAACCGACGTTGCTGAAACCGGTCATCGCCCACAACGGCGGCTTTCGCTGGAAGATTAAGACACGGGGGATCGCAGCGCATTCGTGTGATCCATCGCAGGGACGATCCGCGATCAGCAAGATGGTCGGGGTGATCGATGCGCTCGAATCGCGCTATATCCCCTCGGTCAAGGTTTCGCACCCACTGGTCGGGCCGGCCGCGTGCAGCATCAACCTGATTCAGGGTGGCAAGCAGATCAACGTGATTCCCGATCAATGCGAGATCTCGATCGATCGTAGGCTTTCGCCCGGCGAGAACCACCACGCCATTCAACCGGAAGTTGAAAAACTGCTCGACGAGCTGCGCGGCGCGGACCCCGAGTTGCAGGTCACACAGGGAGAACCGTTTTTTGATCCGCCGCTGGCCCCGGCGCCCAACGAGGGGCTCTGCAAGTTCGTTCAGAAGGTGTTGGCGGACATGGGCCTGCCGACCGATGCGTGCGGCGTGCAATATGGCACCGACGCCAGCCAATTCGCCGAGATTGCTGTCCCCGCCGTCGTCATCGGGCCCGGCAGCATCGATCAGGCGCACACGAAGGACGAATGGCTCGAACTTGCTCAACTCGATCGCTGTGTTGAGTTGTATCTCAACCTGATGCGCGAGCCGGCTCGATCAGGATGAAAAGAATCATTTTCACGGTGTGCAGGAACTACCGATGAACAGTCAGCATCATACTAATATGATCTTGTTCGCCTCCGCGTTTGTGATCACGGTGGTGACGGTGCCTGCGGCATGGGCGGCGGCGTCGAAGCCGGCCAAGCAACTGACCATTGTCGCCGACGGCGCGGCACGGGCGGTGATCGTCACCGCCGCCGAGCCGACCAAAGATGCCGTCGAGGCGGCCGAGGGGCTGCAATCGGTCGTCAGGCAGATGACCGGCGTCGAGCTGGCAGTCACCACGGCAGACCGATACGACGGTAAGGCCATCCCCATCTTCGTCGGGCCGTCGCAGGCGGCCGAAGACGCCGAGGTCAAGGTGCAACAGGACGTAAAGGAAGGCGATCATTACATTGTCAGGACGACCGACCGCTTCATTGCGCTGGTCGGCAACGATGACCAGGAACTGCAGGGCACCGGCTATGCCGTGTACGACCTGCTGCAACGGCTGGGCTGTGCCTGGTTCGACAAAGACCCGCTCTGGCACGTGATCCCGAAGCGCACGACGCTGACGATTAACGCGATGAACGTGGACGAGCGACCCGATTTCCTGAAACGTTCGTTGTGGGCGCCCATCCCCCCAGACCCGTTCTTGCGCCTGTCGTGGCGCCTGAACGGGCGCGAGATGGAGAGCGGTCACAATCTTGAACGCCTGCTGCCACGCAAGGATCACGTCGAGGAGCACCCGGAGTATTTCGGCGGCGGCCAGCCGTGCGTGTCACATCCGGATGTCATCGACCTGATTACGAAGAAGTTACGCTCGCAATTGGACAAGCAACCGGGCAGGTTTGTGACGATTTCACTGAGCCCGAACGACAATCCCAAATTCTGCCGCGACGACCGCTCGAAAGAGATCGGCAACAACAGCGCCAACATGATGTATTTTGCCAATGAGCTCGCCAAACGTCTTCGCAACTCGCACCCCGGGCGCTTCGCGGTCAACTTCCTTGCCTACTGGGTGACGCATTCGCCGCCAAGGCCGATGATCAAGGGTGAGCCCGAGGTCAACGTCATGATAGTCAACGAGGGCTGTCACGTGCATCCCGTGGACATCTTGGAGTCACCCGAGGTTGCCAAGCGAGGCCGCAACAACACGCGCGAAGTACGCGACATGGCGGGATGGGTCAAGACCGGATCGCTTACCGGCGTCTACGAATGGTGGATTCCAACGCGCCAGAACCACAACTGGAAGAAGGTTCCCTGGTACTCGGGCAACACGGCCCTGCGCAATATCCGCTATTGGAAGAAACAGGGCATCAAGTATGTACTCTACGAGGCGTGGGCGGAAGACAGGCCGGCCATGTCGCTGCGTTGGCCACATTATTATGTTGCCGCGCGCGGGCTGTGGGACAGCAAACTGACCTCTCGGCAGATCTGGAAACAGGCGTGCAGAAAACTCTATGGCCCGGCGGCCAGGCACATGTTCGGGTTCTACAAGTTGCTGGAGACCACGATGATCGAAAGCGACGTGCACAGCGGCAACTGGTCTTTGCCCGCGCCTGAGGACGTCTATACGTCTGACGCCGAGATACGCGCTACCCGCATCCTCAAAGCTGCCGTCATCGCGGCAAAACGCTCCAAAGACCCGAAGGTTCTCAAGCGTGTCCTCGATCAGCAGAAGATGTGGCGGCGGGCCACCGAGACGATGATTGAGGCAAGCACACCCGAAGAGTGACCGAGATGGCAACCATACGTGTGACATGTCTGGCCTGCTGCTTGTGCATGACCGCAGCGGCGCAAGGCGATGAGAAAGCGCCCGTGCAATATCTGAAGGCCGACGCCTATCACGTCCTGCCCGGGACGCACAACAACGAATCCGGCTACTTCTCGCTGTGCGAAGGGCTTAACCGCAGGATTTATATCGGCACCACGCGTTACGGCGAAAACTCGCACCTCGTCGAGTTCGATCCGAAGACGGGCAGGCAGCGCATGGTGATCGATACGCACAAGCTCTGCGGGCTGACCGACACCGGTTACGCGGCGCAGGCCAAGATTCACTCGCGCAACGATGTCGGCGCCTCGGGGAAAATCTATTGTGGCAGTTACCAGGGCTACCGCCAAGACAAGAGCGATACGAGCGAGTACAAGGGCGGATACGTCATGACCTACGATCCGAAGACCGACACGGCCGAGCAACTCGGCATGCCTTGTCCCGGTGAGGGTGTCGGTGACGTCGTCGCCGACGAGGCCAACGATCGGCTTTACATCGTCACCAGCCTTGACTGGCGGTGGATCGTCTATGACATGAAAACCAGGAAGTACCGCCCACTGAACGTTACCCTGACGCCGCTGGCCCGGACGATGATTGACGTTCGCGGCCGCGCCAACGCCTTCACCGACAATTTTCGTCTTGCCCGCTACGATCCGGCGACAGACACCGTCACGATTCGACCCGTTGTCTATAACGGCAAGGACATACGTGCGACTGTCCAAAAGGCCTACTGGACACATGTCAGTGACGGTAAAATCGCATATATGGTCACGATCGACGACAAGCGGCGCCGTGCAAATCTCTGGGCGATCGACCTGCTGAGCGACGGTCCCACGGTCCGCGCCGAGCTTTGCACGATCTTGGTCGAGGGTGACAATCTCGACTGCAATTGCGGGCTCGATCTCGGGCCGGATGGGCGGCTCTACGCCGTGGTCCGAGCGGAGAACAAGGGGGAAGAACTTCAACACCTGCTGCGATACGATCCCGATACGAAGCAGCTCGAACGCCTGGGCGCCGTGGCGCTTCGCGATCCCGGTTACGTCGAGCGTGCCAGCACGCGCCCCGATGGAGGCCGCACCCCGCATCACGGGTTCTTCAAGCGACCCGATGGCGCCGTTGTCCCGCGACACCACCTGGCGATGATCGTCACCGACGATGGTACGATCTATCTCACGTATCTTTATCCTTTTACACTCGCACGCATCGAGGCCATCCCGTGAATGACAAACCGCTGAATATCACCGGCTTCCGGCAACTGATGGTCGATCCCCGCATCGTCGCCGAGTCTTACAATGCCTTTGCCTGCATGGCGGAAGCCGAAAAGCACGGCCGCGTCATTGGATTGCCCGACAAGCTAAAGGGAACCGGTCAATTACACGGCGGCAGCGTCATGCGCGATCCGCATACGAACAAGATCCGCATTTATTACAACGTGATCGACAAGGCGACAGCACTGCGCGAAGTTGCGACGGCCGAAAGCGATGACGGCCTGCACTTTGAATATCCCAGGCTCGACTTGCGCAAGACCGCGGGCGAACCGCACAACAACTTCGTGCGCGTCAGCAAGGACGTGCCCGACACCGATCGCATGCTCCATGCCCGCCGCGCCGACGCGGCTATTTCGCTCAACGGCAGGCTCGACGAGCCCGCCTGGCAGGAAGCGTCCGCGACGATCAACTTCATCAAGACCCGCGGCGCAGAGTTGTCCGAGTTCGCCACCACCGCGCGTGTGCTCTACGACGACCAGGCCGTGTACGTTGGCTTCGATTGCCCGGGCGGGCATTTCCGCGGCGAGGCGGACGCGGAGTTGGGCAGACAGGAGTACGTCGAGATCTTCATCGACCCGAAGTGCAGCCGCGAGCATCACTACTACTTTGCCGTCAGTTGTTTTGCCAAGACCGATCAGAACCGGACGATGCCGGCCGAGCACCCGCTTGGCGAGGCGTGGAAGGACAAATGGCAGGCGTCGGTCGATCTGCGCGACGACGGGTGGTCAGCGGTGGCCAGGATTCCGTACGACGTGCTCGAGCTGGAATCGCCCGGTTCGGCCTGGGGGTTCAATCTTGGATACAACGTGCCGAACGTGCAGAAAGACGCGTACATGCGTTACACCAACTGGGCGATCAACGGCTTGCACGGGCAGGCCGACCGGTTCGGCGCGCTCGTGTTCGACTACGACCGCTTTTCGCTCGAGCAGCAGCAACTGTGGGAGGACGTAAGCCAGACGATTGAAGCGGAATACAACCGCAGCAACATGTCGATTTTTTTTGACCCTAACCCGCCAGACAAATGTCCGCCAGACGAGCGTTACAAAATGACTTGGCGACTCGCGGGGTTCCAATACGCCGCCACGTCGGCCGACGGCTACGATTTTGACACCAAAGCCTCCGTCATCGAAACGGGCAACCTCGACAGCCTCAACACCTCGTTGTGGGACCCGATGCGCCAAAAGTACGTGATGTACACGCGCTGGTGGTTCCGTGACCCGCGTGGCTACCCGTGGCAGCGCCGCGGCGTAGCGCGTACGGAATCCGAATCGTTCGCCGAGGGCTGGCCTGACCGCGAGGTGGTCATGGATCCCTGCGAATTTCCGGGCAACGCGCGAGGTGAGCGCGACTTCTATAACAACGCCGTGTTCGTCCACGAAGGACTATACCTGGCCATGACGACGCTGCACTACCGCAACATCAGTTTCGGGCCGCACGCGCCGGCGCTGATGGTCAGCACCGATTCAATCGACTGGCAGTGGGTCGGTAACGGTGCGCCGATCATCCGCAGGTCGCCTGGCGAATGGGACAGCGGGATGCTCGTCGCACTCGTGCAGCCGGTCACGATGGGCGACCGCACGTACATCTACTACGCCGGCACGCGGATGCTGCACAATGACGAGCGCCGCATCACGCCGGAAGACCACGGCATCGGCGTGGCGTCCATCCGTCGCGACAGCTTCCTGGGATATTGGGGCCCGACGGGCTGGCCGGGCACCGTCACGACTGCGCCGCTCGTTTTCGATCAGGGCGATCAACTACTGGTCAACTCCGAGCCGACGTCCGACGCCGGTGCGATGCGCGTCGAGGTGCTCGGCGATGATCGCTTTACCGCCGAGAAATGCCGGTCGATCCGCGCCGATTCGCTCGACACACCGGTCCAGTGGGACGGCGCCGAATTCGGGGCACTACGCGGCAAGCCGATTCAATTACGTTTTCATATCGCAGGTGTCCGGCTGTATGCCTTCGCCGTTAGATGATGCATGCACAGATCAGGTGGTCGGCGTCGGCTCGGCTGCGAAATAGTCGAAGCGTGAGACCGCATTCTTCGAGCCCATTGCCACGCGCCGTCCTTGTACCGGCCGATACCCCGCAGGTGGCCGATCAGGTAACGCTCATGGTTGCTGAAATAGTGATACGGTATCGCAAGGATCCAGCTCGGACGGTTGAAGCGTGATAACTCCAACGTGCCGAATGGCCCTGCGGTGGTACGTTTTAACCGGTGTTGCGCTTCAGACTTGAATATTTCTTATGTCAAAGGCGAATCCCACAGGACAGCTTCTCTACTTCCGTTCGTCGATCGACGGCTTGCTCCAGCCGACTGCGGTCTGCGCGACGGGCGCCACGGACGCTCCGATGCCGGTCATTCTGATCGTTCATCCGGGCGGCAACAATCTTGAAGGGTGTGTGCAGGACGCCGAGAGGATCGCAGCTTTCGCGGCGGCGCACGGCGAGCCTTGCGTCGTGATCCGCCCGACGGGCCGCGGTAAGGGCACGGTGTACCAGAACTACGGTGAGGTCGACCTGTTCGAGGCACTCGAGTGCGTGGCCCGGCATTATCCCATTGACCGCGACCACATCAGCGTACACGGCAGCTCGATGGGCGGCGCGGCCACGTTCTATCTCCTGTCGCACTACCCCGACGTGTTCGCCTCGGGCGTGTCGTTCTGCGGTTACTGCGACTATCGGCTGTGGGAAAAGCCCGGCGGGTTGACGCTCAACAATCAACCGTGGGAAGTGCCTTCATGGGAGGCTAGATCGGCAGCGTTGTTGATCGACAACTTTCGTCACACGCCCATGTGGTTGGCGCACGGCGAATGGGACCGATCCGTCGGCGGCGGCGTGCCGGTCGAGCACTCGCGTCAGATGGCGCGCCTGCTCGGCGATGCCGGCTTCGACTGTCGCTATGACGAATTGTCGAAGACCGGCCACGGCCCGTTCCCCGACGAGTTGTGCGCGCGGGTCGTGCGCTGGATGCTCAGACAGCGAAAGGTGCGCCGGCCCGAGCACGTGACGTTCGCAACCTATTGGTTGCGACACAATCGGTCATACTGGGTCACGATCAACCAACTGCGCATCTATGGGATGCGGGCAAATGTCGATGCCCGCTTTAAGAGCAGCACGAATCTCATCGTACGTACTAATAACGTACAGATCCTGACACTCGGGCCGTTTGAGGGACGACGCGACGTTGGCCTGAACCTCGACGACGATCGTTTTGAGCATGTCGACCTGGCAACTGCCTCACAGTTTTTCCGCGACGCGCAGGGCGGCTGGGCACGAAGCGATCATGATCTGTCCGGTGAAAAAAGCCACCGGTGCAGCGGGCCGATCAGTGACATGTTCTTCGACCGATTGCTGCTCGTCAGCGGCACCATCGGCAGCGACGCCGATACGCATTTCATTGATAAGACCATGCGCGTGGCCCGCGGCCACTGGGCCAATCGCAATGGCGGCGTCCACCGCGGCGGTTTTCACGGTCGGATCGACATGGATCTGCAACACGCGATCGACAGCGAAGTTACCGACGATCAGATCGCCGATCGTAACCTGCTGCTGTACGGCAACTACAGCTCCAATGCAGTGCTCAAACGGTACGAGGCCCAATTGCCGCTGGCCTTCTCGCAAAAAAAGGTTCAGATTTTCGATAAGACGTACACCGGCGATGATGTGGCCGTGTTCGCGGTGATGCCGCATCCGACAAATCCACAGCGTTACATCACCATACTCGGTGGCGCCACACCCGACGCGTTGTGCTGGGCCAGCCACATCGACATGCAACTGTTGCCCGATTACCTTGTGTTCGATCGCGGCCACGTCCTTGACTGGGGTTTCTGGTCAAATCAATGGGCGTCGCCAAGCGGTATTACGCGGTAAAATGGGCGCTCAGCCCGGTGGCCAGAACAACGCCCCAAAGGGGCAACAGGCACAAGGCTACAGTGATGAAAATGTCGATGAGATACTGGGCAACGTGTTCGTTTCGGTGATGATCGTGTGTGTCTCGGCGGGCACAACGCTGGCTGAGGACGCCGAGTTGTGGGTCGGCGGGTTGGCCCGCCTACCTTATGCGTCGTATGAACCGGATCGACCGGATATTTCAGGACCTGCGCAGCACCGGTCGGCGGGCGCGGACGCCGTTCATCACCGCGGGTGATCCGGACCTGGCGACGACGGGTCGGTTGCTCGAGGTGATTACGTCGCGATATTGCGTCGGAGGATCTGGGCCAACGCGCGATCAGGCCCGGGGCAATTGGTTGTCCCGGGCTTTATGGGTTGAGCGTTATGCGAGCGCTAAAGCTTTGTGCCATAGAAGCGCTGACGCTCGGCTTGCACGTCCTGAAACTTATGTTCGTCATGGCGGGCGACGGTGGAGGTGTAACTGACACTGAGCATCCGCCGGGGCCGGTCCGACGTGTTGGCGCCGCTGCGATGGATGGTGTTGGTGTGGTGCACAGCGACGTCACCAGGATCCATGCAGATCATTACTTCCGGATAAGCGTCGATGTCCAGCGGTTCAGCGAGCACCTGGCTGAACCCCTCGATGCTAGACGGCTTGTGGGCCAGCACGCCGCCGCGATGTGAGCCTCGCTGGCAGATCATGACGCCGTTGTCGGACGTTGCCGCGTCGATCGCCAGCGACGCCTTGAGACAATACGGCGGCGTCCAGAAGCAAAACCCGTTGTCCTGATGTGCCGGCGTGACCGACTCATTCTGCGCCGCCTTGCCGAAGTAAGCGACATGGTCGACCTGCGGTTCGCCCCTCGGAAACATCGCGGCCACCAGTGACCATAGCCGGAAATCTCGGGCCAGACGATCGAAATAATCGTCGTGCTGTTCGAGGCGGAATATGCTCTTGATAGGTTTGCGTTCGCTCTTTTCGTAGAACACGTCCATTGGCCCGAGCGTGGACGCCTTCGTGCGGCAAAACTGATCGACCCGGTCCGCGATCTCGGCAACCTGTTGCTTCGTGAACAACTCGCGCACGATCACGAACCCGCATTCATCGTATTGCGCCCGAAGTGATTCGAGGTTCAATGATTTCTCCTTGACGGGTGCGGCGCCAAGGCACGCACACCATATTTGCTGTTCTTTTATA
>CAUYYV010000089.1:0-11084 GCA_963577075.1 Phycisphaerae bacterium | reverse complement strand
AGATCGCATCCACACGAACCTGACCGTCGAGCTGGCGCAGTTGGGAAACCTTCCGCTCGAGCCGATTGTTGGCATCGATTAACTCCGTGCAGCCACGCACGTATACCTCACCGGCGGCGGTCAGGCGCAGGGGGCGCACGGACCGGTCCAACAGCATCACGCCCAGCCGCTTCTCCAACTGGTTGATTCGCTGGCTTACTGCCGATTGGGTTATGCCGTGTTCAGTGCCCGCCCGGCTGAAACTGCGGTGCCGCGCCACATCGCAAAAAAGCTTCAGATTCTGCATGAGCAGCCATCATATCATTAAAATAACTAATGTCAACAGTTTAATTATAACTTTTTCTTATGAAATGATGGGGGCAACCCCTTGATCCGGAATAATAGAAACGGCCATTTTTTTTCGTAAGATTATTTATCAAAGTGATTTATATGATTGTGCCATGTTCCAGCCCATGGGGTGATCCCGTCGCGCAACCGATACACCCAACGCGGATAGATGCGGCGGCCCGCGAGTGAACTGCGTTCATACTGTGCGGGGCACAACCGGGCCGTTTCGCGGCAAATTGAGCGCAGTTCATCTAGTTGTCGCGTCCAATAGCGACGTTCAACATGCTCGACCAGCGACTTCCAGAGTTGTTGTTCGAGATGCTCGGCGGTGTCCTTGCCGATTTGTGGTGTGTGGGCTCGGCACCACATGGCGCGGGTCTTGGTGTTCCAGACCATGTGCCACGGATTGGCGGTGATCTGTGTGCCATGCAGTCGGCGGGCGAGCATCGGCTCGACGTCGCAGCGCCACGGCCCGGCCAGGGCGATGTCGGCCGAGAAGACCGTGTCCTCGCCATGCCCGCTGGTTTCGTCGAAACGGATGTCACCCAGCGCTGCCCGGCGGATCAGCATCGCCGACGACACGATCATCTGCGTCGCCAGCACCTCGGTAATGCTTGGCCGATCCTTTACCATGTCCCATGGCTTACGCTCCATGTCGTCGAGGCCTTGGCGAAAGGTAAACAGCCCACAGAAGGCCCCCGCTGCCTGTTGGTCCTCGGCCAGCAACGCGATCTGGCGGCAGGTCTTGTCCGCCAGCCAGATATCGTCTGCATCGAGGAACGCGATCAGCGGTTTGGTTGCCCGCTCGATCCCGATGTTACGAGCTTCCGACACGTTGCACGGCTCGACACGCAGCAGTTTTACCTGGCCGTTCGTCCGCTGCACGTACGGCTCGATCACCGCAGCGCTGTCGTCGATCGAGTCGTCGACAACGATGACCTCGCTGGGCACGGCGGTCTGCGCCAGCACGGAGTCGATGCAAATGCCGACCAGATCACGCATGTTATGGGACGGTATGATGACACTGACGTCTACCATTGCGATATTGTAATCGTCGTGGCACCGGGGTTCGTTAACACGCCCTGACCGCTGACCCGATACAATAACACGATGCGGCTGAGCGTTGGTATCGCCACGTGGAACCGCTGCGAGTTGCTGCGGCGGACGCTTGAATCGCTCTGCTCGCTGCGCGTGCCTGATGACGCCGAGTGGCAATTGCTGGTCTGTGACAACAACAGTACCGACCAGACGCGCACGGTGGTAGATTCGTTTGCCGACCGGTTGCCGGTCCGATATCTGCTTGAGACCCGGCAGGGCAAGAGCCATGCGTTGAATCGCCTGTTGGGTGAAGCAACCTCCCCGTGGCTGGTGCTGACTGATGACGATGTGCAGGTTGACGCTGACTGGTTGACAGAATACGTGTCGGCGATCGGCCGGTATCCGTCAGCGGTGTGTCTGGGCGGCCCGGTGAGTGCCTGGGTACCCAGGTCGTTGCGGTGCCGTCAGGCTTTTCTGATCCGTGAATATCCCGGCACGTTTGCACTGTTGCCACTTGACCGGGACGCGCCGATGAAACCGCCGCACGTCACGGCGTTCGGGGTGAACATGGCGCTTCGGCTCGACGCCGTGCCCGACGGCGGGTTCAACACCAGGTTGGGGCCGCTGGGCGAGGGCAGGGTATCAGGCGAGGAGGTGGATTTGATCGAGCGGATGGTGCAGCAGGGCGAGGCGTGGCTGGTCACCGGCCCGAAGGTGCGTCACTACGTAGACCCACGCCGGCTGCGGATGCGCTGGTTCTGGTCGCGGCAGATGGCCGTCGGGCGCGAGTGGGTCGTGCACCGGGGTGCACCGGCGCGAGGCCGGTTCGGAGTGCCATGGTGGGCGTGGCGAGAGCTGGCGCGACGGGTCGGCCGAGCGGCGATGCGATGGCGCCCATGGCCGAGCCGGGCATATTATCAGGCGATGGCCGAAACGGCGCAATACCTCGGCTACCTGCGCGGCCCGCACGACGGATAAGCTTCGCCATGAGTTATGCCTGAACACCGATGAGATCTGAACTATCACAAGCCGATCGCGATGGCGCACGCCCGCTGGTGAGCGTGGTGATCCCAACGTACAACTACGGCGCTTACGTCGTGCAAGCGATCGAGTCGGTGCTGGCGCAGGATTACGAGCCCAAAGAGATCATCGTCGCCGATGATGGCAGCACCGACAGCACGTCAAAAGTGCTCGGTCCATATGTCGATCGCGTGCGCGTATTACGCCTGACACACGCTGGTCCGGGCGCAGCACGAAATGCCGCTTTGCACAACGCCAACGGTGAGTTTGTCGCGTTTCTCGACGCGGATGATCTGTGGCTGGCCGGCAAACTGACCCGCCAGGTCGAGGCGATGCGGCAACATCCGGAGGTCGGCTTGTGCCACAGCCTAGTCGAGCCGTTCGACGAGCGGGGTCGATACGAGCCGTGGACACCGGGCCCCGATGAGTTGGCCGATGGTTGGTGTGCCGAAAGAATCTTTCGTATCAACTCGATAGCGACCTCGTCTACGATGATACGCCGCTGCGCCCTGCCCGCACACGGGTTTTATGAGGACATGCCGACAACGCAGGATTACGCTTTGTGGATGGAAGTGCTGTTCTCCTGCCACGCCCTGTTTATTCCGCAGATTCTGGCACGGTACCGTGGTCATCCAGGTCAGATATCGACGAACAAGCGCAAACGTTGGCCGATCTACGCGGGGCTGGGGCGGCTGCGCCTTTTGGACACGCTTGGATTGCGCATCGATCCGCAGACGCGAGCACGCCTGCGCGCCTGGACACTTGAGCAACTGGAGCAGGCAGCTTACGATCGCTATTGGCGGCGGGACTATCATTGGGCGTCACTGGGCTTTTCGTTTCTGCGCCGCTATGGACATTCGGTACCTCTGCAACATCGGTTGGCCGCGGGACTGCGATGTCGGCTGCCGGGTTATCGCCGGCCTCGACTCGACGAGGGCAATGCCATGGGCAGCCTCATCCCCAGGGCCTGACCTCGCAAAGGGGCGGCATGTCCATGTTGATCAAACAGTGCAGGCGCATCGCGCGGCAGATGCTCGACTCACAGCAGGCCTGCCGCCGGCATTGGATGTGCAGGTGGCGGCGACGGCGCATCACGAACATGCTTGCGCGAAACCGCGAGCACCGGTTCTATGACGACGAAATGCTGTTCGAGCGACTGCAGATGCGGTATCGCGGCCAGGGGGAGTACGGCTACGATGCATTTGCCAGTTTCACCCGCGGCGCTGAACGCACGGGTCGGCTGATCGAGCGGGTCGGTTTTCAAGAGCCGGGGAGAAAGATTCTCGACGTCGGTTGCGGCGACGGCATGATGGGCGTCGTGCTCGAGGCTTATGGCCACCACGTCACACTCAGCGATGTCGAGGATTGGCGTGACCCGCGCTCCAAGGGAATTCCGTTCGTGGGCACCAGTGCCGAGCGACTTGATGCCACCGCCGATCACGGGCCGTTCGATCTGGTCTGTTCGTATAATGCGTTCGAGCATTTCGAGGACCCGGCGGTCGTGCTCGGCCACGCCGTTGCCATGCTCAAGCCGGGTGGATTCTTCTACGCCGAGTTTGGCCCGTTGTACGCCGGTGCCTGGGGGCTGCACGCTTACCGCTCGCTGCATATGCCCTATCCCCAGTTTCTCTTTTCGCCCGCGTTTATCGACGACAAGCTCAGGGCCATTGGCATCCGCGACTTGGGCAAAGACTGCGACGTACTGCAACCGATGAATCAATGGCGGCTGAAGCAATTCAGCCGGATATGGCGTGAGTCCGGCTGTGAGATCGATCATTATGAGACAGGCATCGATGAACGGTTCCTCGACCTGATCCTGCGGTATCGCCATGCATTTGCCGGACTTGACCTGACGTATGAAGACCTGACGACCAAGCACATCGCCGTGACACTCAAGAAACCGGCGGTGTAAGCACCATGGTTCGACTAAACGTGGTTATCGCGACACACCGCCGACGCCTGTTGCTGCAACGCGCCTTGGCCAGCCTGGCCGAGGCGCGCCGGCCCGAAGGGTTCGAGCAAGTTATCGTGATTGAAAACGGCTCGGACGATGGTACACGCGGCGTCTGCCGTGAGGCGCCGGGTGGGTTGCCCGTCCGCTACCAGCACCAGGCGCAGCCGGGTAAGAGCAGGGCGTTGCAAAGCTGCCTCGAGAAGCTCGGCGGTGGCTTTGCACTGTTCCTCGACGACGATGTGCGTGTCTGTCCGGATCTGCTGACCGAGTACGCCGACGCCGCGCAACAAGGCGGCAAGGACGCGATATATGGTGGCCCGTTGCGAGTTGATTACGAGGACAAACCGCCGCCCGCCTGGTTAAATGAATTTCTACCCTTCACCGCGCGTGGCTGGGAGCCGGATGACCCCGACGAGGCACTGCGCTACGATAGGTTTCTTGGGCCCAATTACGGCGCGTTTGTCAACCGCATCCTGAGCGTCGGCGGGTTCAATCCCGATATCGGACCCGGCGCACAGTTTGCCGGCACGGAGCGAAACCCGGTGGGCCAGGAGACGGAGATGCAGAATCGGCTGCGCGAAGACGGATGCCGATCGACCTATCTGCCCAACGCCGTTGTATGGCACTGGGTGCCGGCCGACAGGTGCACGGTTAGATGGGCGCACCAGCGTTGGTATCGCCACGGCATCACGGACGGGATGCGCGATCGCGACAGCGGGGGTGGCGCCCGGTTGGGCGGTACGCCCCGCTGGACCTGGTCGGTTTGGCTGCGTCTGGCTGCGTCAGCGGCCGCGGCAAACCTGATCGCCGATCCACGTTGCCGGTTTATGGTCAAACGCGAGTTCAGCCGGTGGCGTGGCTACATGGAAGGCTGGCGACGGCAGTCACGAAGCGCGACGGAATCTTGAGCATGACCGAACCGGCGTCACAATCCGTCAGCGTGGTGATCCCGTGTTACAACGGGATGCCTTACCTGCCCGAAGCACTCGACAGTGTGCTCGCCCAGACGCATCGCCCGGCACAGATCATCGTCGTTGATGATGGTTCGATCGACGCGAGCGCTGATTGTGTGCTCGATTTTCGCAAGCGGTTTGCCGACCAGCCGATCGAGTTGATCCAGCAAGATAACGCGGGCGAATCCGCGGCACGCAACGCCGGCATCAAGGCGTCGACCTCGACGTGGATAGCGCAGGTGGATGCCGATGACTGGTGGGATCCCCGGAAATTGGAACTGCAGTTGCAGGCGGCTGTCGAGCGTGGCGTCGAGTGCGTGCTGGTGCACACCGGCCAGATCACGCACGATCACGATGGTCACGTCGACGCCAGTTCTCTCAAGCGCGCCGGCGAGCGTGTCGGATGGTGTACGGACAAACTGATTGAGCCGGTGGGCATCTCGCATTCGTCCGTGATGGCGCGTCGCGATACGCTCAACCGCATCGGAGGATACGACGCCGATCTCCGCCATGCCGTGGATATTGACGTATATTTCAGGCTCAGCGCCGAGGGCGTGTTCGCCTTCGTGGCCGAGCACCTGACCCACTATCGTATCCACGGTGGCCAGACAAGCTGGCACCACAAGCTTGAACAGATTCGCCATCACCACGCGGTGATACGACGATTCTTCGACAGTCATACGGACCTTGCCGGGCGGATTGGCCACGACCGGATCAATGCCGCCCTGGCCGAGCATGTGGCGAGTAAGCTCGAGAGCTTCTGGTGGAATCGGCGACTTGCCGAATTTCGCCAACTGCTTGCTTTTGCCGACGAGCAGGGTTACCAAAGCGAATCGCTCGGCACTTGGCGCGATAAGGCGCACTGGCCTGATTGGATGGTCCGCCTCAAGGGCCGGGTCAGCGGCGCAGGGAGCGGATCATGAGCGAGTTCACCGTCGCTATCTGCACCTACCGCCGTGTCGACGTCTTGCCCGACACGATGGCGTCGCTGGCGGCGGTCGATCAGCCCGACGCGGATTGGGACCTGCTGGTCGTGGATAACGCCTGCGACCCCCGCGTCGAGCGGATTACGCGCGAATTTGTCGATAGGCTTCCCGTTCGATACACGAGCGAATCACAGGTTGGTATTGCGCGGGCGCGCAACCACGCGGTGGGCAGCACGGAAGCGCCGGTGATCATTTTTGCCGACGATGACGTGCTGTTCGATCGAAAATGGCTGCGTGCGATGATAGGATCGGTGCGCCGGCACGATGAGTGTGATTTCTGGGGCGGACGGATCGAGCCATTGTGGCAGATCGATCGGCCCGCGTGGTTCGACATGCAGCGCTGCCCGATGCTCGGCGATTCGATTGTACGCTACGATCTGGGCGATACGCCCCGTGCGTGGCGGTCCGACGAGGACCCCGAGTTCTACACCTGCAACCTGGCGCTTCGCACCGATGCGGTGCGCGAGGCGGGCATGTTTGATGTATCGCTCGGCCATCAGGGCTGCGGGCGGGGAGGCGGCGAGGATAGCTGGATGATCCGATCGATTCGGCAAGCAGGCGGTAGTGGTTGGTATGCCGCCGACGCACTGCTGCGCCACCCGGTGCCCGCGTCCCGACTGACTCGCCGGCACGCACGTGCTTTTGCGTGGTGGCAGGGTCGCGTTGGCGTGGACATGCTCCGCCGCGAGCACGCCGACGATCTTTGTCCCGCCGGGAGAACACCCCGATGGCTCTATCGTGTTGCCGTCGAGCAGATGTTGGCCGGGTTGGCGTCCTGGACGACCGGCACGGTGTGCCGTGACGCCGGGCTCGCGTTCGCCGGGCAGTTCAACGCGCTTTTTAACTTTTCCAAGCTTTATCACGCGTTTCGACGCTAATCGCGTATGGCCGACGCCGACGCTCAATCCGATGCCCGCGACCAGCCTGATGTCGCTGTCGTTATCCCGACTCACAATCGTCGCGATTACTTGCGCGAGGCGATCGATTCGGTGCTCGATCAACGATTCGACGGTCGCACAGAGATCGTCATTGTCGATGATGGTTCGACCGATGACACCGCCGAGATGATCCGAAAGTACGTCGATCAGCCCAATGCTTCTCCCGGGACGATGCGCGTGCGCTGCATCTATCAGCCGAACCAGGGCCAGGCGGTGGCGCGCAATACCGCGATTGCGCACACCACGGCGCCGTTGATCGCGTTTCTTGATGATGACGACATCTGTGAGCCGACACGCCTTGCAACCCAAACTGATGCGATGCGCAATGATCCGGGAGCCGGCTTGGCCCACAGCTCATTCTGGTACATCGACGAGCATGGCCATAAGACCAACCCGAAGCCGCAACGCCTTAAGAACCCGAACCACGGATCGTGCGTTGACACACTGCTAAACGAAATGCTCGTGATCTTTTCAACGGTGATGGTCCGCCGGGATATTGCGCAGCGCGCCGCGGCGACCGAGCCGCACAAACTGCACTTCGATCCGCAATGGGTGCGCGCCCAGGATTACGATTTCGTACTCCGCATCGCGAGGCTGAGCCGATTCGTCTACCTGCCAACGCCGCAACTGCAATACCGGTTGCACGGCGGCAATAATGCCATGACGCCGACAAATCTGAAGCGCACGTATGGCTACCATTGTCGCGTACAGATGGATTTTGTCCGCCGTTGGGGGCAAGAACTGGGTATTGACGACGCCGAAGCGAAGCGCCGGGCTGCACGGTTCTTGCACGGCCGTGCCGAGGCGGCATTTTGGCGCAGGGAGCTATCAACGTCGCAACAACTATGCGCACTGGCATCCGAATTGAACTGCAGTGATGAGCGATTTGAAAGGATCGCACGCAAGGCTTCGCGGCCCGTGTGGATGTACCGGTTCAAGGACGCCATTGATCACCTGTTGGGTCGAGCGGACGCACCATGATTGATGAATATGTCCATCGCGGTTTCAGCGGCCGGGTGCTTTACATGGCCCGTGCCCCGTTCGTCAGCGGCGCTGAGCGATCGCTGTTGTCGATGCTCCGCCATCTAGATCGTAGTCGCATCGAGCCGGCGCTTGTGCTCGGTTGCGAAACAGAGTTGGTTGAAGCGGCCCGTGCATTGGATGTGCCGACGACGATGATCGCGATGCCCAAGCGCAGCGTCGGCAGTTGGCTGGGTTGGCGGCGATCACTTCGACAACTTGAGCATGTGATAGAAGGGTTCCGGCCAAGTGTTATGCACGCCAACGATGTGCCGAGCTGCCAGGCGATGAGTGTGGTGGCGGATCAGCACGGTGTCAGCCGGGTCATCCACGTGCGCTGGGGTATCGCCGCGCGGGACGCGGGCTGGTTCGCACGTCACGGTGCCGAGCGGGTGCTCTGTGTAAGCCGATGGGTGCGCGGCCGGCTCGGAGATACCGCGGGGACGCCCCTGCACGGAGCGACGGTCGATGTGCTGCACGACGCGGTCGACTGGCCGGCCCAGGAAGAGCACGGCGACGACGACAGAACCAGCGATGACGGCGGGCGACCCACCGTTGGTTTCGCCGGCCAACTGGTCGAACCCAAGGGCCTGGACATGGTGGTCGAGGCGTTGTCGCACATGCCCGCTGCACGTCGCCCGCATCTGCTCGTCGCCGGCCGGGACGTGCAAACCGGCGGCGCCTACGAAGCCACGTTGCGAGACCTGGCACAGCGGCGCGGCGTGGCTGACAGGGTCGATTTTCTCGGGTTTCTCGCTGACCCCGCCGATCTGTTTCGCCGGGTCACCGCGATGGTCTGCCCATCGCGCATCGAGCCTTTGGGGCTGGTCCCGCTCGAGGCGGCGCGGTTCGCCGTGCCGACCTTTGCCAATCGTCTAGGTGGATTCCTCGAAACGATCGAGCACGGGCAAAGCGGCTACTTGGTCGACCCGACGCCCCGGGCATGGGCCGAGGCGCTCGAGCGGGTGCACGATCGGGCACAAATGGCGGTCCTCGGACGCGCCGCCCACGATGCGACGAGGCAACGATTCTCGCCCGCCGTTTATCAGACCCGGCTGATGGCGGCTTATGGTGAAGTTTCAGCCTGAAGTCGAACTGGTCGAAACTGGGTGATAGACTATTGAGATCGTTGGTGAGACCGATTGCGAATCGATCTGCCGAGCAACAATGCTTTTGAGGTGTGCACCGGGCAAAGAGGCGCGGAGGTTGTTGGCTAGCGCCCGCCGACGATCTGCGGATCGTGGGAAACCGATCGTATGCAATTAGGTCTTTTGTTTGCCTGGGCCATCGGCGTGTCGGGTGCGGCCGCGGGTTGGCTCAACCCGGTCTTCGGCTTGATGGTTTATTACGCGCTGGCGGTCATTCGCCCGACCAGCTTGTGGCATTGGAACTGGGCGGGTGATCCCTCTCCGCCGCGGTTCAGTTTCTGGGTGGCCATCTCGACGCTGCTGGGCTGGGCATTTGTGGGTTTTGGCCGGTTTTCCGCCTTGAAGCCGGTCCGGATTCCCATGCTCGGTTTGGTGCTTTATCTGATCGCCGGCACGATCGCTTGGCAGACGACCGCATATTCTTCGGAGCGTGCCTGGGAGTTTCTCGCCCTGCAACTAAAAATCGGGTTGATGGCGATGATCACCGTCACGCTGATCCGCAATGCGAAACAAATCCAGGCGTTTGCCTGGCTGATCGTCGTCGTGCTGGGGTACCTGAGTTGGGATTTCAACTACCAGTACTACTTCCAAGGCTGGAACCGCGTGTATTGGGTCGGCTTCGGCGGCATCGACAACAACGGTGTGGCCATGATCATGGTGATGGGCGTACCGCTGGCGTTTTTCATGGGCTTCCGCGCGCCACAGTTGTGGGTCAGGATCCTATGCTTCGCGGCCGTGCTCATGCAGATCCACGTGATCCTGTTCAGCTTCTCGCGTGGCGGGCAGTTGGGTCTGTGCATCGTGGCTGCAGCAATCTTATTCATTGCGTTGATGAATCTGCCGCGCAAAGGATTGACCATTACACTTGGTATCGTAGCGTTGGTATTCGGACTCATTTTTGCGGGCGCCGAGGTGCGCGACCGGTTCTGGTCAATCTTCGCCGACCAACAGGAACGCGATACTTCGGCAGCCAGCCGATTCCTGACGTGGGGCGCCGCGTGGGAATGCATCAAGGACAATCCGCTGGGCGTCGGCCCGAGAAATTTCAACACTGTCAGCCACCTGTACGGACTTGATCGCAACAAGAGCGTACACAACCTGTTCCTGCAAACGGGCGCCGATTACGGCGTGCTGGGTATGGCAGGCCTGGCGATCTTCTACTTCGGCAGCATGTGGTCGGCGTTTCGCATGGCGCTGATGAGGACCGCCAAACGGCTTGGCTGGCCTCGATACTTCGGCCACATGATCTGCATCGCCTTGGGTGGGTTTTTGATTTGCAGCCAGTTCATCGGCGTGGAAACCGTCGAAGCCGGGTTTATTATCTCGTTGCTGGGGCTGTGCACCGTATCGTATGTCCGCCAGGAAGCTCGCGCTGACGCGTCGGAAGATTCGATCCCCGAACTGACCGATATGCCCCGCCACGATCCACACGCCGTGTCCCATCCGGCTTAAACAGTAAAACAATGTTTCTGGACTGTCCGGCCCGCTGTTGCCTCGGCGCCTTGTTGTACGCTCGCTCAGAGTTTGTGGCCGACCATCGCCAGGCCCAGGACGCCGGCGACAGTTGAAATGTTTGCTACCCGGTGTCGCGGCGAAAATGGCAACATGATCAGCGTCGTTTCCAACAGCCTCAACAGCCGCAGCGGACATTGTCGATACACGCCCTGGATGTTGACGTAGCAGGTCAGCTTGTGGAAGCC
>CAUYYV010000088.1:0-11096 GCA_963577075.1 Phycisphaerae bacterium | reverse complement strand
TCACCTTCAGATCGCGCGTTCAAAGATCGGCCAGGGGCGATTGCTGGAAGCCGAACCCGATATCCATTCGGCCATCAGAATCAACCGGAAACACAGTGCCGTCAAGATGCTGCGAGCGATGTGGCTGATTGAACGATTCGATCGCGACGGATTGATCGCCATGCTCAATGAGCGCGTCGGATCGGGTCATGCGGTGAGTGCTGCGGACTTGTCCCTGGCCGCCGCGATGGCGATTGATGATGTCGATGACGTCACCCGCCGGTGCCACGCCCCTCGCGGCGGCGATTGGGGCGATGATCTGTGGGTGATCGCTGACTATTGGTGTCGCGCCAAGCCGTTGGCGCGCTTGGCGGTCACCGATGCGGTCGTCGGCGTGCTGGCCTGGCAACTGAACGCCGACCCGATGGCGGCAGCCGAACCACCCGAGGCGTTTACGGGCTTGACCAAGCCCAGCGATGGCGACACCGCTGACGCTGCTCATCAAGTTGCGAGGGTGCTGCTCGAGTCGCGATTCATCCATCCGTCCCATGCGATCGCCATGAGCATCGTGGAGCAGGGCCTGCAACGCTGGCCCGATGACAAGGCACTGGCCCAAACCGCCGCACAAATGCGCCTGTGGCGGAACTGGCCGCCGCACACGAAGCTAAGCGATAACGCCGATGCGTTGTCGCGGCAGGGGCCGACGGCACAACTACTTGAAATCATCGATGCACTGCAACGCCGCGACGACACCGCTGTCGATGATGCCCTGCGTCGTCTGCTCGACGAGCACCACTGGTCCCAGGCCGCGGTTTTGATGGTGATCGCCGATGCCGCCGCGCAACGCCGCCGGGACCGCGTTGAATCGGTCCTGGCCACGGTTGCCCAGACCCACAACGGGCTGGCCTTGCTCGCCGGCGCCCGCTGGGACCTGGCCGACGGTCGGCCCCGGGACGCGATGGCCAAGCTCGACGCCATCAGCGACGATGACGCGGTCGCCGCAGCGACGCTCCACCGGCTCACCGCTGACATACACGCCCGTGCCGGCATCACGCTGGGCCGGCACGAGTTTGCCGAGGCCGTATTCGAGACGTTCCCCACCACCGAACCGAGTCGAGATCACCAGATGCACATGGCCGCCGTGGACCTGTTGATCGACATCGGTAAAAATGACAACGCGGCCTCATCGTTGATGGTCCTCATCAACAATAGCCAGACACCCGCGTATTGGCTTGATCTGGCCATGGCACGGGCCGAGCGGATTCTTACCGACGATCAATGGTCGACATTGGTCGGGCAGATGTCACCGCTTCTGGCGCAGCGGCCGATCGTAGTGGTTTACCGGGCAAGGGCGTTGTGTCGCGCAGGCCAGGTCGATCAGGCCGAACAAATGGCAACGCGTTTGGCGCGTGGTTGGCCCGACTCGCCGCGCGTGTTGATGTTGACGGCCGAACTGGCCGCCGAGCGGGGCCGTACCGGTCAGTTGTTGTCAATCTGCCAGCGACTGATCGATCTGGGCGGCGCCACCGAGGCAGCGGCACGTCGCTTGCTGGACCGGATCGACGCCGGGCGGACCCACATTGAAGACACCCGGGAGAAAACGGTGCGTCGTTGAAGCTTTTTGAAGATTCAGGAGATATTGTCATGATCGAAAGTACCATGAAAACTCACCGCTCCCTGCTCGCCGGCGCCTTGGCTTGTCTGCTGGGTGTTGCCGGTTGTGGTGATACGCCGGAAAACCAGCTCGCCACGGCCCGTCAGGCCCTGCAAGCCAATCAGGCCCAACAAGCGATTGAGTACGCCAACAAGGTGCTCGAGGCGCAGCCCGACAACGTCGAAGCCAAGCTGATCATGGCCCGATCCCTGATGCGCTTAGGCGACATGGTGCGCGCCCGTCAAACCGCCGACGAGTTGATCAAGAACGACCCGGGCAGCGTCGATGCAGCCGAGCTGCTGATTGATTGGGCACACCTCAGTACCAGCATCCTGCTGAGAAAATCAGAGTTTCTCACCAGCAAACCGATGCAGCAGGCGTTTGATGAAGCGATCGAAATCGGCCTCGTCAAGATTGAATGGTTGGCGCAACAGCCCGGCCACGAAGCTGCCGCTTGGTTCATGCGCGCCCGCTTCGCCGAGCAGAAGCTGGGCAGTGTCAACAAGTTTCTCAGTGACCGCAGCGGCCAGGCGCTTAGACAGGTCCAGTTACAAGATCCGAATCCCGACAAGGCAGTGCAACGCCTCGAACGGCTCGAGGCTCGGCGCGAGGACCTAGATGGCCAGGTCGAGCAGTATCTGCAAAAAGCCTTCGAGTTGAACCCGAACAATTACCGGGCCGCCGGGCGGCTGGCGGCTCGCTACGGTCGACGCGGGGCGTGGGAAGACCTCTGGTTCCTCAGCCGGAAACTGACGGAGCAGAATGATCTGACCGCGTCACTCAGCGCGCTTCTGGTGCGGGCCATGATCCAGATGCCCGACTCGCTGCACGTGCAGGACGAGCGGGTGGAAACGGGTTGGCAGTTGCAGAAGGCGGTCAGAAAAAGCCAGCAACGAACCAATGATTACCTTACCTCGAGCGCACGACTGCACCTTTACCAGGGCAATCCCGCCGAAGCGAAAGAGCTGCTGGAACAGGTGCTAGGCACGCCCCGAGGCCGCACCGACAAGACGGCCCTATTCATGATGGCCAACTGCCAATACGCTCTCAAGCAGTACGAGCCAGCCAAGAAGATTCTCAACAAGCTTGTGACCGAGCAAAGGATGGGTGATCGGGATGCCGTGCTGACGCTGCAGGGCATGACGCTGTTGCAACTGAAGGAGTACCAGTTGGCTCGGCAGGCCCTGGCGGAGGCCAAGCGGATCAACCCAAACAACAGGCAGGCGCAAGAAATGTACTTGCGCGCGCTGTCCGAAACCAACATGATTGAAATCGTCGAGGACGAAGTCGCGAAATTCTGGGAGCGGGATCCGACCAATCCACGTGCGATTCGCCAATATATCCAGTATCTGCTGCAGGTCAGTAAGCCCAATGACATGCACCGCCTGCTCGAGCAGAGCGTGGAGAAGATCGACCCGCTGACGAAAGAACACCTGGACATCCTGGCCAAGGGCTATCTCGCCTTGCGCCAATACGGCAAGAGCGAGCAGTTCGCCAGTCGGCTCGTCGAGCAAACCGACGCGTTGGCAGACCACCTGATGTTGGCTGAAACGATGTTGCGCCAGCACAAGGACAAACAGGTCAGGAAGATGCTCGCATCATTGCGACAGAAGTTTCCCAACACGCCGGATGTCGACCATATCCTCGGGAAGCTGTATTTAAGAGCCCGCCAGAACGACCGCGCAATCGATATTTTCCAGCGGATCGTCGAGGCCGATCCTGCCAATCACAACGCGCGCCTGTCGTTGGCACAGGCGTTGGCCGGTCAGACACTGACCCGCGAAGCGATCGAGCAGATCGATCAGGTGCTTAAGGAGCGCCCCGATGACATCGAAGCGCACATACTCGCCGCGCGAATCTATCGCGTCACGGGCCGAAAGGAAAAACTCGATGAGCATCTCGAGCATCTCGAGAAAAAGAGCCTCGACGAGCGGCGTTACCCGGCCATGCTGGCGCTGATCAAAATAACACGCGGCAAGCACCACCAAGCCATGGAGATCTGCAACAGGGCATTGAGCAGGGGCAGCACTGATCCGTTGGTGCGCACCATCCTGGCCGAAGCGTATTTGCGCGGCGGGCAGATCGAGCAGGCCGAGGCGCAGATTCTTGCACAGATTCGCGGCGAGCCAAACAACCCCGCGGGCTACATCTACCTGGTCCGTTTCTATCACAATCAGGGCATGGTGGCCCGCGGCCTCGTCGAAATGCGCAAGCTCCGTACGTCTAACAATATCAACGCTCGGCTGGCCGAGTCAAGGCTGTTGCGCATCTCCGGCCAACACGAACAAGCACTACACGTTGTGGAGGTGATGTACGATCCGCTGATCAAAGAAGGGCATCGCGCGGCGTTGCTGGTCGCCGACTCGATGGCGCAGGCCCATCATCAGCGAGGAGACCTGGCGGCTGCGATCGGCGTCTATCAGAAACTGATCGACGCCAGCATGCTGACGGCACCGGCGATGTTGCGACAGGTCGACCTGCATGCCCGGTCAAATCATCTTGACAAGGCGATTGAGAAACTTGACGAACTGTCGGAAACGATCGGCGCGACGCAACGCGCATTGCATACACACCTCGTGCGCCGGTACATATTGCTCGGACGATCCGAGCGCGGCATGCAACTGGTCGATAAATGGATTGCCGTCGTCGGCACGCCCGAGGCGCACCTGCTCAAACTTCGGGCGGACCTGTTGATCACCACCAAGCAGCCAGGCAAGGCCGTCGCCGTGCTGCACGAGGCGATCAAACTTCAACCTGATAGTGTTGCGCTGCGTTCCCGCTTGGCGATGGCGCACCTGTCCAATTTTGACTACCCCGGCGCCGCGTTGGCGTTTGATGAAATGGGCGCCATCGATCCGGGCGCGCGATTGAAGGCCCTTGCCGGCAAGGGCCAGATGTTTTTGGAGATCGGGCTGACCCACCAGGCCGACGCGGTCTTCGCCCAACTCGAGAGCATCGGCAGGGCGCGGGACCCGCGCGTGCTGCACGCCATGGGCCAGGCGTACGCCGACCGTCGCAAGGATGAAATGGCGATGGACCGTCTGGGCCGGATCCCCCAATATGCGCGGCAATACCCGTCCGCCCAACTTCTGATGGCCAGAATCGAGCAGCGAAACGGGCGGGTCGGGGCGGCCAAGAAACGGTTGGAGGACCTGGCTGCCAACCCACGCACGACCGCCATCGCGGTCGTGGAACTGCTCAAACTCAAGGTCGACTCGGCCAGCGACAAGGACATCCTGCGCTGGTGTGACGAGGTTCTTTCGATCGGGCAACTGCCTTCAGCGCAGCAGCGCCTGTGGCTGCAACTGCGCAACAGGCTCTACGCGGCTTCGGCCAGATGGGCCGACGTGCTTGAGTCGCTTGATCGGTTGGCCGAGTTGTCACCCGACGCGGTGACCATCGCGGCAGCGCGGGTGCTGGTCATGCACAAGCTGCACCAGAACATTGGCGCCCGCCAACTCTATCGTGACACGCCGCGCCTGGTGCAGGCGCCATTCGGCCCGGGTTTGGCGGTGGTGCTCGATGAGCCTTACGAGTCGCCGGCGGATCGTCCGGATCTGGCGGCTTACCTGGAAGCGGTCAGCCTCGGTCGAACCAATGACGCGGCGAACATCATTGAGCGTCTGCCACCCATGGCGACCATGTTTCGCGCTGACATGAAGACGATGCTCGATCGCAATGACGCCGACTCGAAGGAGATGCGGACCGCAGCCCGCCTGATGCTTGCCGCCGCGATCGCCCGCGAGATTCGGCTGCCGCATTTGGCCAACGACTTCCTGCAGATAGCGTCGAAGTCCATGCCCGATATCGTGCCCCTGCAGGCGATGCGCGTCAGCGCATTGCAGGACATGAATGAGCCGGTCGAAGCCATCATCAACAAGATGCACCATGTCGGCCCCAGCCAGTTGAAGTCGCTGCTCGAGGCGTCCGACCTCGAGCATAGCGGCGATTACCAAGGGGCGGCCACCGCATTGCGGCGAATCGCCGAATCGGAGCCGACGAACATTCACATCCGCTACCGCATGGCGACGGATTTGCAATCAGCCGGGCGGTTCGACGAGGCAATCGCGGTGCTTGAGCAGATAATCAAGAGCACGGGGCCGTGGCAGATCCCGGCGAAAAATGACCTTGCCTATCTGCTGGCCGAGCACACCGACCAATTGGAACGGGCGTACCACCTGGCCAGGCAAGCCTACGAAGCGGCTCCGCAGAGCCCTGAACTGCGTGATACGCTCGGCTGGATCGAATACCGCCGGGATGACCCGCAAACCGCCTACCACCACCTCAGCCGGGCAATCGCGGTGTTGACGCAAATCGAGGCGATTCGAAGTCCGGTCCACTACCATATGGGGGCCGTTTACAAGGCCTTGGGCAATGCTCGCTGGGCGAAATACCACTTGGAACAGGCCCGATCCGACGGCGCAAATCAGCCCTCAGCCTCCAAGGCGCAAGACCTGCTTGGTAAACTGTTTAAATAATAAAATTGGCCAAAATAGCCCACGAAAAAACTTTCTGAAATTGACGAATATCACCTCCTCTGGCTTGCCCGATCACCCCGGATCGGTTATACTAGCGATGACAGCAGGTGGGGTCTGAGCGCAAGGGATGCCCACTGCGGTGGTGACTCCTATTTCTTGTCGGATGGCACATGCAACCAAGCCATGCGACGTGGTGAGTACCGGAGAAAAGACAGTTATTTGCTGCAAGTAAATTGGAGGCTTGCCTGCGTTGTCGACGTGACAAGAGCCAGGCTTGGGAAACGCGTCAGTGTTCAGCCGAGGAAGTCGCATGAAGCACAAGGAGGTGGCACCACGCTTGGGAGTGGCATTGATGTTGGCGATGTTGGCATCGCCGGCCATGGCCATGCCGGTCTTTCCGAATTCGCCGTGGACGTTCGACATCGAAGACCGGTCGAGCGTCTATCATGAGCCCAACGGCAGTATCGTGACGATTCCGATTGGCACGCTGACCGAAAGTGTGGGCACACCAGGCGCCTTAGGTCAATACATGGTAGCCTCTGGCACGAATGTTCAGGGTCCGGTGTCACAACGAACCATCTTTCGCGCCAAGGATGTGAACACTGGAACCGATACGTTTCCCTCCATCGGCAAGTATGGAATGCGCGAGATCCTCACCGGTCAATTTGTGGACTCGTTCGAGAACAACGGCGGCGAGGGCACCGGTTCGCTGACGGGTGTGAACTTGATCCACCAGGTGGGCCTGTCCCTGCTTCCTCCCGGGGCGGGTTCCAACGAGGCCTTGCTTGGGCTGCGGCAGTGGTTCGGTGCGGATCCACGCGTCACCTTTACCGACCAGGTACCCAGCTTGGATGAAAACTTTGGCAAGGGTGGGCTCGATACCGACGGCCTGGCGACGACGATAAGCGGATTCGGCGGCCTGATTAAGTTCTACACCGACACCACGCCCGATGCTTTTTTTGGCAACGGGCTGGGCGAGGGCGGTTGGAGCGATATCGGTTCTCAGTTTGACCCGAACGCGTCCTACCCCGCATTCGACGATGGCACGGACGGGTCGATCCTGCTCGGCATGGGCGTGCTCACGCCTCTGTACCACCCCGATCTGCAGACCCCGAACGATCCCGGCACCCTGTCGATCCTGCTTAACGCCAACTTCGGGCTCGGCACCTACGCGAACGCCGTGACCACCGCAGCCCTCGGAGGCGCGGTACTGCTCGAGGATTTTGGAGGCCCCGGTGGTGGTGAGGGCGTTGGATTCATCAACATCATCAGCGGAAGGCCCGAGTTCCTCTCGAGGTTCGATCCGGACGCCTTCGGACCCGGTCGCGATCTGCGCCTCGACTTCCAGACGACCGCCATGTTGGGCCCCGCCGACAACAACTCCAATGGGTTTCTTGATCTTCAGAATATCGTGGACGACTCGCCCAGCGGCGACCCCGGCGGCGGCCCCGGCTGGAACCTGACCAGCACCGATCCCGTACAGGGCGCGAAAGTGATTCCCGAGCCCCTGACCAGCGGCCTGAGCCTGCTCGCGCTTAGCTCGTTGGCCATGTTCACCTCGCGGCGGCGGCGCTGAAGCACGGCAGATTCACAACGATTGAAACGGCCCTGCCCATCGGCGGGGTCGTTTTCTTTTAAGCCGCGGGCAAACCGTGACGTCACCGGCTTGCGGTGTACCCGTCAATGCGAGGGATCAGCCGGCCGCGGATATATTCAACGGCGCGTCGCCTGCCGTTGGCGATTGCCCGGTGTCGGCGAACTCGGCGTGCTCGAGAATATCGCGCAGCCGTTCCATCAGCAGCGCGCAAGGCCGACCGTTCATGAGCCGCCGATCAAACGACACGGTCAGATTGAACGTGCGGGCAACGGTCAGCTGTCCATCACGCGCCACGGGCCGCTCGCAGATCACGCCGAAGCCGAACTCGAGACAGGACGTCTGAGGCAACGTCAACTGGTAATCGACTCCGAATTTGCCCACGGTCGTCACCGAAAAGGTGCCGCGATACTGCCGTCGCAACGCCGGCACGCGCCAGCCGAACAACATCATGAGTCTCTGGACAGGATAGGGCCGGCGATAGAGCGAGAAGGCGCTGCGAAGACTAGGCACATTGTCAACAGGTTGGGTGGAGGCCACGCGTAGCTCTTCGGTAATCTGCTCAAGTGTTTTACGGTCCGCGTCCTCGATGACGTGATGCCCGGTGCGGTCTAGGCCATCTTCTGTCCGCGCCACAGCACACCCGGCACAAATCCGATCAAATACGTGGATGCGGCGAAAGGGCGGTACACCGGTCAGCATTGAGTTGAGCTCGGGGTACCGCGGCAACAATTCCCGGACACCCCCGGCGATGGCCTTGATGACCAGTGCGGTGTACGACGGTGGCGTCCGCCCCTCCTGCTTGTAAGACCTGCGAAGGGTATCCAGTTCATCGACGACGATCTGGTTACCAAAGCAGATTGACCACGTTGACCGCTCCTCATGGTGGAGGATGCCCAGAACGCGGTGAAACCCTGAATATTTCATATTGAAGCACTCACGCAGGGTGTCATCCAATTCGGCCCGGTCAAGCTGCCGCCGGCTGAACGCTGCTGGCAGCCGCCAGGGCCTCAACCAGGTCCGCCGCCGCCCGCGGCGCATCGGTCGCGTCAATCAACTGGGCAAACCGGGCTGCCCGGTCACGGAAGCCCGGCTCCCGCAACAATCGGTCTACCGCCGGACGAAGCGTCGAAGCCAGGTTGTCCTCTGCCAACCGCAATCCCAGACCACAATGCTCCAACTGATCCGCCTGAGTCTCCTGATCGAAGAAGCCGGGAACGGTGATCGCAGGCAGGCCAGAGGCCAAGGCCTGGTAAATACTACCGCTGCCGCCATGGCTGATGACCGCGACGGCACGTTTCAGGATCGGCTCGGCGCTGGCAAACTCGATCGGGTGCAGGTTGTCGGGCCAATCGATCGCGGCCCGCCTCGTGCCGGTGGTCACGACGAACTGACAGGGCAGATCACCCAGCAGCGGCGCGAGCGTCGCCAGCAACGTCGGCGAGCCGGTGCTGCCCGCGGTGACATAAATCAGCGGTTGGGCCGGGCTGATCCCGTCGAGCAGTCGTCGCGTTGCGCCCGTGTGTTGCGGATCGCTCAGCCAGCACAACGGCCCGACGTAATGACAGTGGCCGGGCAGGTTACGCGACGGCATCAACTGCGGCAGGTCAGCGATCAGATTAAGCTGTGGCGAGGTGAACATCTGTCGAAAATCGCGGCAGGATCCGGTCAGTCCACGCCGCTTGTGGATCCTGTCGAAATCACCGCTGAGACGGCGGCAGACCAGTGCGCGGCCGGCCCGGCCAAATAACGGGACCAGGTAGCGATCCACGCGGTGCTTGCCGAGCCATCGGTTGAGGGCAAACCCCGCCGGGGCGCTCAGGGAGCCGCTGAACCAGGGTGTGCAATTGGCGTTGGTAATCGCCGCATAAGGCACTCCCGACAGCTCCGTCGATATCCGCAGGCTGTTACGGCAGTCACCGACGATCACATCCGGTTGGACGCTGCGAATCACCGCAAGGTCGGCATCAATGCATTGCTCAAGTTCGTTGGCCCTGTACATCGGCTGCAAGCGGCGCAACCGACCGTAGATGGCATCGGCATCGGGGGTGTATACCGAGGTTGCGTCCATGCCATGATGGTTGACCCATTGGCACAAGCACGGGCCCGTGACGAAGTGCAGACGGTGACCCCGGCTACTCAACTCGCGCGCCAGCAACAGCGGACGGGTAACGTGGGCAAGGCTGATCCCTTCACCGAAGATCAGGATGTTCGCACTGTGAGCCATTGATCAGTGACGGGTGCGGCAAGGGCATGGGGCTGCGCTTAGGCGATCCACTCCATATCATGATCGTCACGCAGGCAATCGAGCAATGGTTCGGGCGCACCTAGTTGGTCGGACCGGAGGATAAATCGGTTGCAGAACGCGCGGGGCGCCAAGGGCTTGCCCATCACGTACGCCATCGCCCACGGCCGCGGATTTGCCTCACGCACGGCCGCGTGATTGGCGCGCATCAGCACCACAGGACGATTGTTGACCAGCGGATAGGTGCGCTCGGATCCGGCGAGGCTGAACCCGAACGCGCGCCGGTAAAACCCTGCGTGCCATGGATGGACGCCGATGAGAAAATCCGTGGCCCCGTGAAAAATGCCGAAGTAATACGCGTAACGCATCAACTGGCATAACGAACCGCCGACACCCCGGAGATCCTCGAACTCCTCGGGCACGTCGTCGTTGTCCAGCAGACGAGCGTGCGCGAACAAGCCACATTCCACCAGGCGTCGACCCTGGCTGCGCAGCAGGTCCAGTTCCACGCCGTACACCTTGTCCAGCGGTAGCTGCGAACCCTCGTCGACGGTGGCGGTCAGTGTAGCGACGACGCCACGATCGTCGCGGCCGTAGAACACGGCCGTGTGTTGTCCCATCCACTGCGGTGCGGTGTGAATTCGATTCGGGTTGACGCCTATCATGCCCCGGCGCCGGTAGACCTGATAAACCAGCCGCCAGGCGTTGGTGACCTCCTGGGGTTGCATGGCCACACGAAAGACATGGCGTATCTCGCCGCCATGTTGAACGGCGATGGGCCGTGTCGTGGGCGTCTGTAGAGCAATCATCCGACCACCCCCTTCTTCGCGCCGAGCGTCGTATCCGGGTCGGACGAAGCGCGTTGTAGCAGGTGATACCCTTGACCAAACGCTCCAATGTGCTGATCAAGTGTCATGCGCTGACCAAAAAATAGGATCGTCAACGTAGAATGCGGTTAACTCCCTGATGTCGCCTCCTCGAATCGCTTTCGTCCGGGGCCAATCAGGTGCAACGTGGATTAAGAGCCCCTAATCTTGCGGCGGGCACGCGGTTTGATGCGCCGACCATCCTTGGGCTTGGCCGCGTTCACTAATTTATCGTCAGTTTGGTAGCTCGGGCGGCAATGCTGGCAATTCCCCACGATCC
>CAUYYV010000087.1:0-11174 GCA_963577075.1 Phycisphaerae bacterium | reverse complement strand
AGGTTACACTGGCGCGCCATGAAGATCATCTGCGCGCCCGACAGCTTCAAGGAATCGCTGACCGCAGCGGAGGCGGCCCGTGCCATGGCGCGTGGGGTCAAGTCAGCCTCGCCGCACACGGTCGTGGACACCTGCCCCATCGCCGACGGCGGCGAGGGCACCGTCGAGGCACTCGTCGCGGCCACGCTCGGTCGGACGCACACGACCAGTGTTGCCGGCCCGCTCGGTCAATGGGTGGACGCGGCTTGGGGTATGCTCGGCGTCAAACGCGGCGATCCGACGACCGCCGTCATCGAGATGGCCGCCGCCGCCGGTTTGGCGCTCGTACCGATGGCGCAGCGCGATCCGACGCGAACATCGACGTTCGGCGTTGGCATGTTGATTCGGGCAGCGCTCGACGCCGGCGCGCGACGGATCATCATGGGCATCGGCGGCAGCGCTACCAACGATGGTGGTTGCGGCATGGCCATGGCGCTCGACGCCGGGTTCTTCGATGCGACCGGCCGGCCGCTGAGCAACACCACTCCAACCGGCGGCATGCTCGGGCAGATCGGCCGCATTGACGTCGACCAGCTTGACCCGCGCATCGCCGACACGCAGATAACCGTCGCCTGCGACGTCACCAATCCTCTAACCGGGCCAAACGGTGCATCGTATATTTACGGCCCGCAGAAAGGCGGCACGCCGGCGCAGATAAAATCGCTCGACAAGGGAATGTCGCATCTGGCCGACCTGTTTCGCGATCAGTTGGACAAAGACGTTGCAACGATGCCCGGCGCGGGCGCGAGTGGCGGCTTGGGGGCCGGGTTGGTTGCGTTCCTGGGCGCCACGCTTCGCCCTGGCATCGAGATCGTGCTCGACGCGGTGGACTTCGACGCCCGCGTGGCTGGGTGTGATTTGTGTCTGACGGGCGAGGGCAGGATCGATGGCACTAGCCTGTCGGGCAAGGCTTGCCTCGGCGTAGCGCAGCGGGCGCAGCGGCAGGGAGTCGATACGATCGCGCTGGTTGGGTCGATCGGCCCGGATGCCGACCGTACACTCGACGCCGGGCTCAAGGCTTATCATGCGATCGGCGACGGGCTGACGCAGGAAGAGTCGATCCGGCGCGCCGTGGAATTGATCGAACGGTCGGCTTCAGACATTGTTAGCACCCACGTGGCCAACGACTGACACCGTGCCAGCACAGCCGAGCAAGGCAATGAGAAACTGGTCGACCGCAGCCATGGTGATCGTACTGATGGCCGTCATCGTCGGGCTGCCGGTGGTGATGAGCGGGTCGAGAGGCAGGTCAGCACCCACCCCGGTCGGCGACAGTGGACCGGCAACGAAGCTGATTGTGCTCACACCGCATAATCAGCAGATCCGTTTCGAGTTCGAGCACGCATTTAATCGCTGGCGCGTCGAGCACGGCAAGTCACCGGTCATTTTCGATTGGCGATCGGGCAGCGGCACCAGCGACCTGCAACGCATCGTGTTCGATCAATTCACCGTTAAAATAAGGGACCGGCGCGAAGACGACGGCATCGGCTACGACCTGTTCTTCGGCGGCGGCGACTACGTACACAACAAGCTGGCAACATCTATTCCCGTTGATCGTGACGGCCGGAAAACTGAGATCTACGTGACGGTGCCCGCTCGTGTGCCGCCCTTGCTCTTCGAGCAGGCGTATCCCACCGCAACCATCGGCAGCGAACCGTTGTACCACCCGCAGAGGCGGTGGCTGGGGGTGGCGCTGGCGAGCTTTGGGATCGTTTACAACCGCGACACGCTGCGCATGTTGGGCCTAGATGAGCCCGAGCAATGGACGGACCTGCGTGACAGTCGTTACCTGCGCTGGATCGCCCTGGCCGACCCAGCCCACTCGGGTGCGATCACGCAGACTTACAACACGATTCTGCGTCGCGAGGGCTGGGACGAGGGCTGGCGGGTGCTGCGCCGGGTGTTCGCCAACTCGCGGTATTTCTCGGCAGGCTCGGGCAAGGTGCCGATGGACGTGTCGGCCGGCGAGGCGGCGGCAGGCATGTGCATCGACTTTTACGGGCGGTACCAAGCCGGTGCCGTGGGCGGCGATCGCATCGGGTACGTCGATCCGCCGTTCAACACCGCGATCACCGCTGACCCGATCAGCATTTTGCGCGGCGCGCCGCACGAGGCGCTGGCGCACGAGTTTGTAGGCTGGCTGTTGACGCCTGCTGCCCAGCATCTGTGGCAGAAGCGGATCAATACTCCCGGCGGGCCCAGCCGATTTGAACTGCGTCGGTTGCCCATCCGCGCCGACGTGTACCGCAGCGACGATCGACGGTACTGGGCCGACGATACCGCCCCCTTTGCCATTGCCAAGCCTTATCCGACCGGCACACCAAATTATTACGGCGCTGTCTCACCCGTAGCGCATGCGCTGGCGATTGATATCCACAGCGACCTCGTCGCCGCATGGCGTGTGATCGTCAACGAGCGCGACCCGCACAAAAAAATAAAAATGGAGCGGGCCTTCGACCAGATGCCCGCGGAGTTGCGCCTGCCCTGGCCGGACGATGAACTGGCGCGCAACTGGCGCCAAGCCGTTGAAGACGAGCACCATGCTCGCCATCATCAAGCTGTGGTCATCCTGAAACAGTTCAAAGACAGTCTGGACAGGCTGGCCCGGGGTGATTCGTTCGTCGAGGTCCGCCTCAAGTGGACCCGTACGTTTCAGGAGCAGTACCGGCAGGTACAAAAGATCGCCCAACAGAAGTAGCGAGATCGTCTAAAGATCTGACATCGCGCCTGTCAACCACGGCAGACGGTTGGGTCAACCGCATCCATCAGTGACGGCGACCGCCTCCGATCGACCTATCTCGGGATTACTTCGTCCGCTGCCCATCCACCAGCCGCCAGATACCCGTCGGGTTGTCGTCACGCAGTTGCGGGGGCAGCAGATTCTGGGGGAAGTCCTGGTAACAGACTGCTCGTGTGAATCGCTCGATCGCCCCCGTGCCGACCGACGTCGATCGGCCATCGGTCGTCGCGGGGTAAGGCCCGCCGTGGTGGGTCGAAGCACAGACCTCGAGCCCGGTGGGGAACCCGCCGAACAGCAACCGCCCGGCCTTGGTCTCCAGCGTGGCAAGAAGCTCGCCACAACGATCAAGTTCATCCTGCGTCGCGTGTACCGTCGCGGTGAGCTGGCCTTCGAGGTGGCGAGCGACCTCGAGCATCTGATTCGTATTGCGGCAGCGCACGATCAACGTGGACGGCCCGAACACCTCGTGACTCAACGATCGGTCGTCGAGCAATTTTTCTGCATCTGTGACGAACACCGCCGCGGCGCACTGGGTCTTGTCACGATCGGGCGCCTGTCGAGCCTGCGCCGCCACCTCCACACCGCCGGCCTTGGATAGCGACTGTACGCCCTGCTCGTAGCTGTCGAGGATGGTTGCCAGCAACATGGTCGCCGGCACCATCTGTTTGACGTGTTGGCACAGCACAGCAACGAACTTCTCAAGGTGCTCGTTGTCGATCGCGACCACCAGGCCCGGGTTTGTGCAGAACTGGCCCACGCCCAGCGTGACTGATTGGTAAAACCCATCGGCGATCTGCTCGGCGCGCTCGGCGAGCGCCTCGGGCATCAGAAACACCGGGTTGATACTGCCCATCTCGGCATAGACGGGGATCGGGTCGGGTCGGCTGGTGGCCAGATCGAAAAGCGCCCGCCCACCCGACAGTGACCCGGTAAAGCCTACCGCCTTCACCACCGGGTGTTTGGCCAAGTACGTACCGGTCGTTCGCCCCGGGCCGTGCAGCATGGCGAACCATCCCTCGGGCATGCCCGCGGCCGTCGCGGCCTTTTGCACCGCCTGGCCCACCAACTCGGATGTACCCGGGTGTGCTGGTCTCGCTTTGACAATCACGGGACAACCCGCGGCAAACGCCGAGGCCGTGTCTCCGCCGGCGACCGAGAACGCCAGCGGGAAATTGCTGGCGCCGAATACCAGCACCGGGCCGATCGGCGTGAGCATCCTACGCATGTCTGGCTTGGGCAGGGGCGTGCGGTCCGGGATTGCGGTGTCGATCCGCGCGTCGATCCACGAACCTTCTTCAACCAACCGGGCAAACAATCGCAACTGGTTACACGTGCGGGCCCGTTCACCCTGGAGACGTGGCGCCGGCAGGGCGGTCTCAGCGGTGCAACGTTCGATCAGTTCATCACCGACCTCCTCGATCTCGTCAGCACAGCGGTTGAGCAGCTCGACGGTTCGAGCCGGATCCTTCGGCCGATTGGCAAAAGCCTGATCGGCCAGCGCGAGCACCTGGTCCTTTTCTGCTTGCGTGGCGTTGTGAAAATCGGTTTCGAGCGCCTGGCTGGTGGAGGGATCGACAGCCCGGAACGTGTCCGAACCCTTGCCGCAAGTCGATTTGCCGATGATGTTCTGGCCGTGCAGTGGCATGGTCCGTTGACTCCATGTGAGGTCGCGGGGAACGGGCAGCGAAGCTGCCCCGCTAAACCGATTTAACTATTGCGTCACCTTACCGTGTTGATCAGCGTTCCGATCGGGTCGATCGTGATGCGGATCTCATCGCCCCTCTGGAGCGTAAAATCGTTGGGCGGGACGACTCCCGTGCCGGTCATCAGCAGGCAGCCGTTGGGAAAGCTGTTGTCACGAAACAGATACTCGACCAGATCCTGCGGGCGGCGTTTCATCTGCTTGAGCGTGGTATCACCCTCGAACACAGCGGCACCGCCGCGTCGGATGACAATTGTTATTCTCGTTTCGGCCGGCATCGGGTGGTCGGTGACGAGGATACCCGGCCCGATGGCGGCGCATTGGTCGTACACCTTAGCCTGGGGCAGGTACAGCGGATTTTCGCCCTCGATGTCCCGGCTGCTCATGTCGTTGCCGATCGTGTAGCCGAATATTTTTCCGTCGCGGGTGACGGCGAGTGTCAGCTCAGGTTCGGGTACGTTCCACGTCGAGTCGCTGCGGATGCGTACGTTGCCGCGATGGCCGACGACTCGGTGCGGATTGGCCTTGAAGAACAGTTCGGGCCGATCGGCGTCGTACACACGGTCGTAAAAGTCGCTGCCGCCGGCCTGAGCGGCCTCCTCCATGCGGGCGTCGCGGCTGCGGTAGTACGTCACGCCCGCCGCCCACACCTCCTGGCCACCGATCGGGGCTGACAATGCAGCGTCGTCGAGGTCGATCAGGTCGGCTGAGCCCTCCATCGCGTCGGCCAGTGCGTGGGCCACGTCCGAAGCGTTGGTCAGCGGATTCCAGTCGGTTCGAGCGAGCCGAACACACCGCGATGGCGTCTGGACGACCGGTCCGCCCGGCGTATTGAACAGCATCATGCCACCACGATCCATTAGAGGTAGCCTCCCACGCGGTAGCCGGAAAAACTCACCCACAAGTGCTTGACAGACCGCCACCGCCGAGGCGATCATATCACCTTCGAAGTGCGCCCGAAAGCCGAGCCTATGCGAAACAGATGTACGAGTACCGCGTGAAGCACGGATTGCACGGCCACGCGGTGGATGTCGCGCACACTGCCTGATTTACTGGTCGCGCAACCGAGGCGCATGGCAAAGATTTATCTGCTCTATTGCCTGTCGGGGTTTGTCAGCCTGGGCTATCAGGTCGTGTGGTTTCGCATCTACGCCGATCGATTCGGCTCGACCAATCTGACGTTTGTTCTGGTGCTGTGCAATTTCATCCTCGGTCTCGGTGCCGGCGCACTGGCAAGCCGGCGGTTGACCGACCGGTTGGCGACCGCATTGCGTGTTGGTGACCGGTTGCGTATCTACGGCATCGTCGAATTGCTCGTGACGACATCGATCATGCTCACGGTGGTCACCGCGCTGATCCCGGCGGACACCTGGGGCTCTTTTCCGTATGAGCTACGCGACGGGATCTACAGGCAGGTGGCGGGCTATCAGCTCTCGAAACTGGCAATCGCGACCGTTTGTGTGTTCGTGCCCTGTTTTTTCATGGGCGTAACGTTTCCGCTGCTTTGCCATGTGCATGGTGAGCGGGGGCGATTCCCCGCGGCGCTGTATGCATGGAACACGCTAGGCGCGTGTACCGGCGTGCTGGCCTGTCAGTTCTACTTCCTACCCCGGATCGGCCATGATGACACGCTGCGGTGCATGGCGGCTCTGAATCTGCTGATCGGCCTGTTTTTTGTCGCGACCGGCGGCGCTGCGGCACCATCTACGCCGGATGCATCGCCGGTTCGGGCCGGACGATCCGAACACGGCGCTGGTGTGCTGATTACCTGCGCGGTTCTCAGCGGGCTGATCGCTGGCGCCCTTGAGGGCGACATGTTCAAGCGGGCGGATTTCTTTCTCGGTCACTACCCCAACGGCGCGGCGGCCATGTCGTGCATCTCGTTGTGGGCGATCCTGGCCATCTTCCTTGGCAGCTGCCTCGTGCACGCCCTTTCATGGATGAGGCTCGTACACATCAAGCTCGCCGCCATTGCCGCGCTGCTTGGTTATTACGTGATCACGCGATCATCCGTGCAGTACTGGATACTCGAACGGTTTGACTACCATCCGCAGCACCTTTGGCACGTGCTTATTCTCGTCGGGTTTCTGGTCTTTCCGACGTTTCTGCTCATGTCCCTGCTGCTGCCTTACGTGTGCAACCGGCTTCATTCCAACCATCGACATCTGGGCATCGCGTACGGTGCGAACACGATCTGCTTTTGCCTAGGCGTTGTAGCATTTACCTGGTTGGCCCCGCTGGTCAACGTGTTCTATTCGATGAAACTGATATTCATGGTACTGGCGATTGGGGTGGCGTTGCTGTTGGTGATGTCAGAACACCACTCGCTGGCCTGGTGGAAACCGGCGGGCGCGCTGGCGGCACTTGTCGTCGCCTGCGCGATAACACCGGCTCAGTTTGATCCCGGTTTTTACAAGCCCGACGCCATGCCGGCACGCTACCCGGTCAGGGCACTCAAGAGCAACGGCGCACACACGACTTTTGTGGTTACCGTGAGCGCACCGACCGGGAAACAGTTGTATCAAGCTATATGGTTCGACGGCCATGTCATGTCGGGCACCAATCATCGCTCCCACGTTTATATGCGATTAATGGCGCACTTCCCGCTTCTGGCACAGCAGCATCCGCGTAACGCGCTGCTGATCTGCTACGGTGTCGGCAACACCGCGTCGGCGATCGCCAGTCACGACACGATCGAGCACATTGACGCGGTTGATCTGAACGACAAGGTATTCGAGACGGCGCCGGAGTTCGGCTACTCGTCGCGGAACGTGCACCTCGACCCGCGTCTGCGCTTCATCCATGACGACGGACGCAACTATCTAAAAGTTACAGATCGGGTTTACGACCTGGTCACGAGTGAGCCGCCTCCTCCGATGAAGGCGGGCACCTATCGCCTCTATTCGAAGCAGTATTACGAGCAGGTCCTCGCGCGCCTTAGCCCGCAGGGCATGATGACGCAGTGGTTACCGACTTATCAGATGCCGCCCGAAGCCGCTGATCTGGCAGTGAGCACGTTTGTCAGCGTGTTCCCGCACACCCTGATGTTCAGCGGCTGGGGGGATGACTTCATCCTCGTGGGCAGCCGAAGTCCGATTGACCTGAGCAACATCGAAAGGCGATACGACCAGCAGCCGAGAGCCGTGGCCGATCTGCGCCGTCTCAAGATCAGGCGACCACTTTCGCTGTTGGCGCGCGTCGTGATGGACGACACCGCACTACGCCGCACCTACGGCCATCTGCGCGTGATCAGTGATCAGCACAACGATCTTGTTTATATGTTCGATCAACCATACCGCTGGACTGTTGTCCCGTACGACCCCTACGCGGTACTCGATTATCTTCGCGGCTTCGGGCTGGCGATGGAAGTCGATCTGACCGGCGTGCTGATGCATTTCGGCCGGCTGCGTTATTACGCCGAACAATTCCCGGCGTTATCACTGATATCGGCGCCAACCCGTGACGGGTCGGCCCCAGCGTTGCGAGACGTCGATTGGCCAGCCGTCGAGGCGTTGGAACGGAGAGCAATCAAACTATTCCAGCGCAACGCAAAGGATGAGGCGATCACTCTTGTGCGCCGCGCTTTGGAATTGGCCGAGGAGCAACCGGACCTGCTGCTGCGCCTGGCCAAGCTTTACATCGAATCGGACAGGCCTGAACTCGCGATCGAACCGGCAGAAAGATTCCAGCAGATTGAGCCTGATGAAGAGCTTGGCTATTTTGTGATGGGCGTCGCCCTGTCAAAGCAACAACGATGGCGCGAAGCGCTCGAACAGTTTGATCAAGCGATTCAGATTCGCCCCGGCTTCGATCATGCCAAAAATCTTCGCGATCGGATGAGGGTAAAGATCGAACGTGCCAATCAATAACGTATCCTGGTACGCCCAATGCCACCCTGTTACTACCTTCCACAATGCGATGGCGGTGACCTACATCGGCGCGGGCATGGAAGAGGTCAGGCCGACGCCATCGCACGATCGATAAACGCACGCATCTGGACGATGATCTCGTCGTCGATGGGCATATGGCCCCGATCGGTGTAGTGGACGAACTGGTGAGGCGCGCCCGCTTTTTCGAGCGCTGCGACCATGTCGGTCGCCTGCTTGATCGGGACCGAGCGGTCATCGTCCGAGTGCAGGATAAGCTGCGGTCGATTGTCGACGGCCACGTGCTCGATCGGTGATGCGTAGCGGCGGGCCTCGTCCCACGGCTGACCGGTCGGTATCCAGCCGGAGCCCCAATCTAATTTGCGTAGTTCGTAGGCGCCCGACACGCTGATCGCCGCGGTGAATGTGTGCGGCTGATCGAGCCATCCGCCGCTACGCTCGAACCGCCCTTCACCCAGCGTGGCGGCGAGTGAGACAAGATGGCCGCCGGCTGACATGCCGACGAGAAATACTCGGGCCGTGTCCAGTTGATATTGCTGTCGATGCGCGTGTACCCAGCGAACGGCACAGAGTGCGTCCTGGTAGCAGGCCGGTGCCGGCGTGCAGGTGACCAGCCGATAGTCGATGCTCATGGCGAAGTAGCCAAATTCCGCCCACTGGCGCACGTCGATGGCGCTCTGGTCGCGCTTATCGCCCCGGATCCATCGCCCGCCGTGCATGGACAGGATGACCGGAAATGGACCTTGCCCGTCCGGCGCGGCGATGTCAGCCAGCAGCCCCGCACCGAGCACTTGACCGTAAACGAAGTTCTCTTGGTACATATCACTCTCCTTCAGTCACCCGACAACAATGAATCGACACGACCAAACATTGGCAATGATATTTGATTCCACGACGGCCAGGCTATTTGCCGGGCTCGGCCAAAAACTACACGCTCGACCTGATGACGAAACCCACATCCGCACAGCCCGTCATCCCCGGTTCCTGTTGCTGGTCCAAGCTATTCGCGACGTAGCCCATTCGGAAAATCCAATATCTCGAGTTCGAGAACGTGACCCCTAATCGTACCCTGAAGATGTTCCGGCATGGGCGGTAGCATTGACGAGAACCATGAGGTCGCCCTCGGCATGTGGATTTAACTTGACCTTTGACCCCGGCCAGGGAATAGCCTATTTTGGAAATCGTCCTTCTGAAAACGCAGTGGGTGTTCTGGGGGCTAATACGGTGATGCAAATCGGCATCAAAACGATGCTTACGCAACCAGGCGAATGCCTCCACGCCGAGATGCGATTCGCATCGTGGCCCACTCGGGCCTAGAGTTCCGGGACCGAGGCCGAAGTTGACCGAGCACCCGCAGATTCCGTGGAATATCCCAAGCTAGAGTTGGAAACAATGAAGTAAGTGGAAAATGACACGTTCAAGTGATGTCATTGTCATGCGACCTGCGTGTTGACGTACGCTTGATACTTATTTTTTGCTATGGCACCGATCAGCAACATTCTCGAAGACCTGCGAGCCGGCAAAATGATCGTGTTGGTCGACGACGAGCAACGTGAGAACGAGGGCGATCTGGTATGTGCCGCCGAGCACGTCACCCCGAAAATCATCAACTTCATGCTGCGCGAGGGCCGGGGCATGTTGTGTGTATCGCTGTCAGGTAAAATCTGCGATCGTCTGCAACTGGAGCCGCAGGCACGGATCAACACGGCCCAGCGTGGTACGGCCTGCACCATCAGCGTCGATGCACACGCACGGTTCGGCATCACGACGGGTGTGTCCGCCGCCGATCGCGCCCAGACGATCAACATGTTGGCCGATCCGGCCACGATGGCGGACGACCTGGCCCGGCCCGGTCATATCCAGCCGCTGCGGGCCCGTGACGGGGGCTGCCTCGTCCGAGCCGGCCAGACGGAAGGGTCAATCGACCTGTGCAAGCTCGCCGACCTGCGCGCAGCGGCGGTCATCATCGAGGTGATGAGGCCCGACGGCACCATGGCCCGCCGACCGGAACTCGAACGGCTCTGTGCGGAGAACAATCTTCGCATGTGCTCCGTCGCAGATATCGTTCACCACAGGATCGAGCGGGAAAACCTGGTGCGGAGAACCGATCAACTTTCCCTCGACACCGAGCTGGGCCGATTCGAGTTGATCGCGTATCACTCGATAGTCGATCCGCTGCCGCACATCGCCCTCGTCTGCGGCGAAATCGGCAGGCTCGACGCCGCAGGTCATTCGGTCAACGTGGATGAGCCCGTACTCGTGCGGATGCACCGTCAAAACCTGCTTGGCGATGTGTTCGGCGATCTGGCCCAACCATCCGGTAGAGCACTACGCACCGCACTAACCATGATCGCCCGCCAAGGCCGCGGCGCCCTGATCTACTTGCGCCATGAAGGCGGGGGCGCCGGGCTGCTCAAACGCCTGCAAACCCCGACCTCGCTGTCCGAAGAGGACGATCGGCCGGGGATCGGCATCGACCGGGCCACGCCCGGTGTCACGCCGCCTGCCAACAAGGGGGCGTACGGCATCGGCTGTCAGATCCTGCGCGACTTGGGCATCCGAAAACTGAGACTGCTCACCGATCACCCCTTCCACCCCACGGCGCTCGAAGGGTTTGGCCTGTCCATCAGCGAATTTGTGCCGATTCTACATCGATAGGTCAAACAAAAATTATAGAATGATCTCCGATATGAGTGTTTCACGACGCCGCGGATTACGGTAGGAACCGACCAAAACAGTGTGCCGCCAACGTGTCTGGCTGGGTCTTGTGGCGTCGTTGCCTTAGAATGGGGTGATGTGTGACGAG
>CAUYYV010000086.1:0-11190 GCA_963577075.1 Phycisphaerae bacterium | reverse complement strand
CGACGGCCAAACTAAACACGCAGATGGCGAGTGTCAGCACCGGTGCGGTTTGTCAGTTACGCGATTATTTGGCTTTCACCTGCGCCAGCAGCTTTCGGATGCGCGTGCTTGTCGGCTCGTTATCGAGAGCGCGTCGATAGGCGTCGGCCGCCTCGGACCGTCGCCCGGCTTTCTGCAGCGCCACGCCGTACATGATCGCCGCTCTCGCACTGTCCGGCACAGCGTCCGTGGCCATCTTGAACATCTTAAGTGCGTGGGAAGATCGGCCGCGCCCCATCCAGACCATACCGGCCAGCAGATAACCCTCGTGCCGGTCGGGCGCCAGGTCAATCACCCGCTGCGACGCACGCAACGCCCCGGCGGTGTCACCATCGGACCAGATCATTTCACCGAGCCGCAGCCATGACTCCCAGTCCTCGGAGTCCCTGCGCGTCAGGCACATATAAATGTCACGTGCCTGGCGCTTGCGGCCCACGTGCTGGTAGGCCCCGGCCAGCATTCGTTTGATGTCATGGCGATCGCGATAACCGGGATGCTCGGTCAACTGCTTGAGGGTGCGGATCGCATCGCGGCTGCGCCCGGCGGCGATCTGCCCAGTGGCCAACTCCTCGAGAATCCGGGGATCTTCCAGATTGTAAAGGTGTGCCTGCCGATAATATCGCAATGCTGCGTCATGGTCATCTTTCATCGTAAGAAGATGCCCGAGTGCAAGATTAACGCCCGCGTTGTACTCGAACTCGATCTCGTGGGTAACCAGTAACCCCAGCGCTTCGTCGACGCGGTCGCGGGCGACCAGCATCTCGACGATGGCGAGCAGGTATGACGGCCGCTCGGGATCAAGCCCAAAAGCCTTTTCGTAGTTGCTCTGCGCCTCTTCGAGCTTGTGCCATTGCTGAAGGACGATGCCCCTGTAATAGTGGGCGGGCGCGTGGTTTTCATCATTCTCGATGGCCTTGTCTAAGAACTTAAGCGCGCGCTTGCGGCGGTGCTGCTCAATCTCGATACGACCGGCCAACACGAGGAAATCGGCATTGGCAGGGTCATGCTGCAATGCGTCACCGACCGACCGCTTGGATTCGATCAGATCACCGGCAAGAAACTGATCCATCGCCATGGGCAGCATCATCTTCGCCCGGGCAATGTTCAAACGATCTTTGGCGCTGGTGACATGCTTATCGTGGCCATCCCAGGCGCAACCGGTGATTGAAAAGATCAAAACTGCCGCCAACACTACCTGGCGCTTGCTGAATACAAAGGACCTCATCGTAGTTCCTCGCAATCGCGGACAACGGATTAATCAAACCTTCAGTGCACATCAATCGCCGCCGCATTGGCGGTCGGCTCGATCGATTCCTGGCCGGGCTGCGCCGGCTGCAGCCGAGACTGCTCAACCTCGTCGATCTTCAGTTGCTGCTCGACCATTCGATCGATCGCATCGATGAGGATGCCGCTGTCGGGCCAGAGAGCGCGTTCGCCGTTCAACTCGGCCTTGATCCGCATGGCCTCGGAGGTCGTCGGGTCGAGCGACAGCGCCATGTTGGCGTACAGAAGCGCCTTTTTCTTTTCGCCGTTCTCGAGATACGCCAGCGCGTCGCGCATATGGGCCGCGGTCATCCTGGAACGCGACCATGGAAGCAGTCCCTCGCGCGCCCCGATGCGGATAAACTCCACTCCGTCGGATGTCCGCTGCCCGGCATCGATCAGCGTTCTGCTCTTGACCACTGTGGGCCTGATCAGGAAGATGATCTCGGAGCGAACGATCACGTCATCCTGGCCGCGAAACGCCGCGCCGAGCAACGGGATATCGCCGACCAGGGGTACCTGCCTACGCGATATGGCCGTATCTTCCTTGAACAGTCCGCCAAGCACGATGGTCCTGCCGTTGGGAACGATGACGTTGGCCGTTAACTCATTGGTTGTCTCGTTGGGGACGACCAGCCCGTCACTGAACACGACATCGCCGTCAGAGATCTTGGGGCGGATTTCCATACGGATATAGCCGTCATCCGTGGCGAAGGGTCGCACGGTCAACTGCGTGCCGACTTCGAGAAACTTGACCGTTTGCGTGGTCGACGTTTGGGTCTGCGACGTGCTGATGTAACCGAGCTTTTCACCGGAAATCAGAGAGGCGGCCATGCGATTGAGCGTCAGGATTTTGGGCTTGGCCAAGACGGTCGTGTCGGTAACCTCGTCGAGTGCGCGGACAAAGGCGGCCACATGATCGGTCAAGAGGCCGAACTTGAATCCGCCACGGCCCCGGGTGCCGCCCGGCGTGGTCTGGATGATGCCACCGGTACCGTGATTATTCTTGAAACTGTTGACGGTTGATCCGCCGCCATCGCCGTCTGAGCCACCGGGATTGATGATCTCGTCGACCACACTCAGCGGGGATGAAAATATACCGGTATCAAAGTCGACCAGAATGGCCAGATCCACACCCATCGCGTTATCCTCACTGAGCCTCGCTTCAAGGATGGTCGCCTCGATCTGGATCTGCATCGGGCGTTTGTCGAGCGATTCGATGACGTCGAGCACTTCCTCAAGCACGTCGGGATAGTCGGTGATGACCATGGTATTAACGTGCGCCCAATTCTCGGCTCCGGCGTCAGAAATGGTCGGTGCATAGCCGGGCGCCGCCTCGGGGCTGACAGCGATGTTCCCATCATCGCTGAGCATTTCCTTGACGAACCCGGCAGCCTGCGTGGCGGTCAGGTAATTGACCCGGACCACGCGGGTCTCGACGCGGCGGTTTTTCTTCTGGATCTGTGCCATCTCCTCGGCGGTGTACACCTTGATGAAGTTGCCCTCCTCGATGTACCCGAAGCCGTTGGTGTGCAAAATGGCGTCGAGCGCCTCGTAGAAGTCCACCTGATACAAAGTCGCCGAGATATTGCCCGAGACGTTGGCGCTGGACAGGATGTTTCGCTGCGACTGGATGGACAGCATTTGCAGGACGCGTTGGATTTCCTGATCATCGATCGCCAGATCGATCTTGCCCAGCGAATCGACGTTGACCGGCGAATCGTCGTCGCCATCACCATGGGTGGCGTCCGCGGCGACGACGACATCATCCTGGGGATCGTCTACAAAGAGACTCGAGGCGTCGTCGTCGGCATCCATGGCCGCAACATCCGAGGATGCCTGCGGTCTCTGAGTATCGTCAGTGTCTGCGTTTTCCCCGATTGCCGAACCAACGCACATCCACCCGATGGCCCAAAAACACACAACAACGCGCACGTTACGGCAAGGATGTATCATCGGATTTACCTCGAGCTAATGATCCTCGGTCGGATTAGGTTGCTCATCTTGATCAGAAACTCAACACCCTCTTACTCGAAACGACCTACTGATTACTTACCTTGACTAACTCATGGCCTTGAATCCTCTGGCCCCGCTGCAGCACCTGTCCATATATCACCGCCACGCCGCCCATGACCAGTTGCCACTTCAACCACTTTGAGGGCTTCATGACCATCGTTCGCAGGAGGCGTTTCCCCAATGTCAATGTCGGTCGTTTCGGCACCTAGTTTTGTGACAAATCATTTGCCTGCCCGAGTCTGATAACCTCATGCTGTGACGGGTCGGTCGTGAAGAGGTCGTGCCTGATCTTGTTGGACAGATCGACAAACACGGCTGGTCTTGGCACCGCCTCCGCCGAGGGTTGATCCGACGCCGGGGAAGGAGCGGCCACTTTGATGGGTGGATCGGCCACAGCCGCCTGCGGCACTTGTTTGAGCAGAAGCCTGCCCCATAACAACAGCGCTATGCCGACGAGAATCAGGCCGAACGACAATTTCCTCTTGTCCCGACTGATCTCTCCCCATATTCTCGCCATATACGCCTTCATTGCGGGCCGTCCTCCGACACAGCACAGAACATGTCCAGCTTGATCATCTCGCCCAGCGTCAGCCTCCCGGCACGGATTCGATCGTCACCTGTCCGGTAAATGCTGCCACGGTGATGCGGTAACGGAACCCCGCGGCGATCAGTTCAAGCGTTCCGCCCGAAATCGGTGATCCCATGTCATCAAACTCGACCATCATCATCCCGCCGAAGTCGACGTTTTCCAGCGTCACGCCGGAGAACCGCTGATCCTGCTCGAAATCGACGATGTAATTCTCTTGCGCACTCGATTTCCAACTAACGGTCATCGTCGTGCCCGCGGTATCGGTCAACATGTAACGGTTGTTATCCGGCTCGAACACGACTCGTCTGGGCGACTGGTGGGCGACGGCCTCGTTCTGTGCATAGATGATGTCGGCGATGACCACGCGGGCGGCTGCCTGTACGCCAAACTGACCGCCACTGAGCATATGCGGCACGACAACCGCACCGGCAATGCCGATGATCACCAGAACCACCATTACCTCAACTAGGGTGAACCCCGTTCGATTTACAGACTCGCGTGACATTGTCATTACTTTGCCGTTAGATGATCCACTTTTATCTTGGCCTTGCCGGTCTCGAACAGCTTGATAAGCTCGTCAATCTTCACGTTCTGGATTTTCAGCAAAGCCGCTATTTCTTTTCGCTGCGCTGAAGCATTGGATATGCCCGCCGGTTGACGACCGGTGGCTTGGGCCTCGCTGGTCATTGAAAGCGCACCGGCTCCCGGTTCGCCGATCCACATCGCCCAGAGGTGTAGTGTCAGAACCACCGCAATCAGCATCAAAACCGCATTAAGGTATTTCAACGATCGCAGATCCGGACTCCTTTGTCGCTGATGCGGGCGACCGCAACGTCGGTACCGAAATACACGTTCATAGCGTTATGATCGACCAGATCATTGCCCAACTTCGTCGCCTGATAACGCTCTGACGCGCATTTCTGAAGACGGCGGCTAGTCCTGAGCCCGGTCACATGACTTGCTGTGGGTTGTCGGCGTGGGAAAAAAAGCCACCCTGGCCGTCAAGCCAAGGTGGCCGTGTACTCGAAACTTGAATCTGTTATGGGGCGGCGACGAAGTCGTTGGAGCCGAGATTGGCATCGGCCGCAACGGTGGCGTCCACGACGGCGATGATCGCACCCGTGGCGGCCATGTACCGCCAATCACCGCTGTTATCCACAGCAACCGTTGCCCCATTGGTAAACGGGTTTGTCGGGGCCTGCTGCAGGTACGGTCCGAATTCGGTGCCCGTACCGCCTGCCTGGTCCGTCTGGCCGGTCAGGTTGCCCCACATTTGTGCCAACGTCGGATAAACGGCATTGTGCTGAATCTGGTACAGCTCAAGCTGGCTGCGCAGCGTATGAAGTTGTGACTGCAAGCTCGAGGCCCGTGCCGATTGGCTGGCGGACGTGAACTGTGGAATCACGATCGCCGCCAGGATGCCGAGAATCACGACCACGATGAGGATTTCAATCAGTGTAAATCCTTGTTCCGTACGATTTCGTGCTAACATAGAAGGTCCCTTCACATCTGCGGTTAATCTGGTGCCCGTCCCAAGTCGGGTGACGCCTCCGACCCGTGATACGTTGCTCATTCCCGAACACACGACCGGGCGACTTCCATTTCTATGCCGATGATCCTTGCGCGCCGGTCTCCACACCTAGGTACCGTGTTGCAAGACCGCCGGCTAAACGCCCCATCGTCCACCCATCCCGGCAACTTAATCAGACCAACGGCCGGCACGGCAATGGCCTCCAGATTGTTCAATCCGCTCGATTAATATCAGTGGACAACGCCCAAGCAAACGATTCACGAGACCCCAGTGCAACCGACCGTGATGATTTTTCCTCGGGTCATGGGCTGACTCACGTCATCGATCGGCACAGCCCGACCATTCGCTGCAACCCTCACCACCTTGACAACGCCGCCCATGCCAACGCATCCCACCTGATCTCCGGATGCCTGTGGATCTTGAAATCTCGCAATGCGCGCCATAGAGTATTACCAACGGTCAGGATGAGATCGCCCGCCGATAACAACAACGGCCGCATGACGGCCACATGTGAAATTGCCATGACACATAAGGGTGCTCGCTCGTTTCGGCGCAGGGCGAATCGAACCGGTTGCGCGCTTTTCGAGCCGCTTGAGTCGAGGTTGCTGCTGGCCAACGCGCCCACCTTTGTCACTGATCCCGCCGACCAGACAACCACGCCATTTGGCGACCTTATCATCGAAATCAACGCCGAAGATGCCGATGGCGACCCGATCACGGTGACCGCCGCAAGCGACACCTCCAATGTCGTGGTCTCCGTGCCCACGGCCTTCTCCGCGGGCAACAGGTATGGGCTGATTCATTTCTCGAACATTATTGAGGGCCCCACGACGTTCGGCGGTGACGTGCTGATCGAGTTGTTCGAGACGCGGCGGCCGATTACCACGCAACGGTTTGTCACCCTGGCGACAACCGGGTTCGACGACCAGGGCATCGTCGATCCGGACTTGCCTGCGTTCTGGACTGCTGTTCCCGTCCACCGTGTGATTCCGGGGTTCGTGATGCAAACAGGTGACGCTGAAAACGGCACCGGCACAGGCGGTAGCCCGCTGGGTGTTTATCCCGGCGAGTTCGATCCGGTGATCACCTACGACGAGCCGTTCAAGGTCGGCGCGGCCAACACGTCGCCGAACTCCAATGACGCCCAGTTTTTTATCACGGACGAAACTGCTACCCCCCCTGTCCATCTCAACAACGCCAACCCGATTTTCGGAGAGATGATTGCCGGCTTCGATGTCTTCGACAAGATCATCAACGTGCCCCGCGACACGAGCGATCGACCGTTCATCACGCCAATCATGGACAGCGTTGACATCCTTGAAAGACCGCTGACCATTTCGGTCGCCGATGGATTTGTCGGTGACGCCCATGTCACGGTCACGCTCGATGACGGTGACGCCGGGACAACCGATGCGGTGCGGACGTTCACCGTCACCTCGCTTGGTGACCAGCCGGTCATCACGCCGAACAGCGACCTGGTCGCCACACCCGACGCGTCTTTGATGTTCGGCGTCGTGGACGACGGCGGGCTTGACGTCGAACTTACCGGCGCAGCGATGCCCGGAACGGGCGAACTCACAATCGACGATGATACGGGCACGTTCGAGTTTTCCGTACCCGAGGGTTTTACCGGATTGTCGCGGCTGAGCCTGCAGGCGGTCGAGCAGGGGTTTAACGATCGCCAGCCACTGACGACCGAAACGTTTCACGTGCTGAGCCAGAACCCAGGTGATCCACCCGTGCTCGGTCGCGCCGAGACGAACCAGGCCGGCTCGGCCCTGGCCACTTTTCAACAGGGCGATACGTTGTTCGTCGCCAACGGTGCCGCGGGCCTCGAAGCTTTCGACATCTCTGACCCGTCCGACCCGCAACTGGTGGGAATCTCCAGCCAGCTGGGCATCTTCCGCGACCTGACGCTCGTCGATGACATCGCGTTTGTCGCGTTCAACAACGGTCCGGTGGACGCCGAAGCGGGCCTGCTGGTGTTCGACGTGTCCGACCCGACGAGCATCCTGTTTATCAACGGCGCGGTGACACCGGGTGATGCGATCGCGCTGATCGTTGATGGCGATATCGCGTTTGTCGCCGCAGACGAAGCCGGACTAGCCTTGTTCGATATCTCGCAGATGCTCGATGACGATCCAGCCACAACCGACCTGCCGGCACTGGGACTGCTCAAGGACCTGCAACCGGGCGAAGCACTTGGCCGAGCCGTCGGATTGGCGAAACTCGACGATACGTTGTTTATCAGCGACGGCGAGAACGGCGGCGTGGTCGTGATGAACGTGCCGACGCCCCTGACCATGACGTTTATCGGGCGCATCGTCCAGCCGAACGCGCCCGGAGGCATCGCGGCGCACGAGGATCGGATGTACGTGGTGGATCTCGTGCAAGGCCTGTTCATGTTCGACGTGTCCAAACCGGCCGACCCCACCCTGCTGGGATTTTTTCAGATGGGAGGCCTGCCAACCGAGATCACGCTGGCAGGCACGGTTGCAATCATCAGCACCGCCAACGGTTTCGAGTTCATTGATATCTCCGTCCCCGAAGTGATGACCTCACTCTACAGCTTCGCCACACCGCTGGGAGCGGCGCAAACGAGCGCAAGCGGAACACGATTTTCCCTGCCGATTGGCACCGACGGCGTCGTGATCATGGACGGCCTGGCAGTGCAGAACACGTTCGCGTTTACCAACAAGTTCACCATCGTCGACGACAACGACGTCAAGGTCACCATCACTGTCAAGAACGCCGTGGCCCGCATCACCACCACGGGCGTACAGTCAGGTGACATCGTGCGCCTCGAGATTATCGGAGCCAATAAAGCAACAACCATCACGTTCAAAACAAAGAACGGAAAGACAACGATTGGCGACGTGTTTCTCGATGGTCCGGCAAGGAAGTTCACCGCCAAGACTGTCAATCTCGCCGGCAACTTCATCGCCAACGGCGCGGTGCTTGCGCTGGCGCTGCACAACATCGACGAGAACCATCTCATCGAGATTGGCCCGTCGAACAATCCGAAGGATGCATTGAAGTTCTCGGCCAACGAGATCCGCGAGACGACACTGCGCTCGCAGATACCCATCAAAGCCGCCAAGTTCCTGTTTTGGCACGATCGCGACGGCGTGGCTGACGAGATCGCCACCAACTGGATCGGTAAGCTGACGGCCAAGGGCGTGAAGAACGGCGAGCCGGGCGACATTGAGGTCGGACTCAACGTCAGTGGAGTGGACGCGGTAAAAAACGCATTGAACAAGGTCAAAGCGGCGGGCACCCTCAGCGGCATATGGCAGATCGGCGGAGACGAACCCGGCGCCAACGGTGACGCCCGCACGATCCACGCCCTGTCGGCCGACCCGGACTGGAACGCCACCTTCACCGGCACGGTCAAGACCATCAAGTTCAAGCAAGACGCAAGCGGTGACGTGACCGCCCTGGCCGTCACGAAATTCAACGTCAAGAACAACTACACTGACGCCACGTTGACGCTGACGATGGACACGACCGGCGACAAAAAAACCAAGGCGCTGGGCAAACTGAGCGTCAAGAACCTTATCGAGCGCGTGATCGTCAACTCGCGCGGCCGCATCGGCACGATCAAGGCGGCAGCGGTCAATGAGTTGCTCGTCGTGGTGGGACTGGCCGGCGACGTGGCGGACCTGCCTGATTCAGTCGACCTGATCGACCGCACCATGCTCGACGCCGCGGCCCAGGCGGCCATCACCAGCATCAAGATCAAGGGCACGAAAGGCGGCCCACCCGCGTTGATCGACTCCTCGTTTATCGCGTGGAGCATCGGCAAGGCCGCCGTCGGGATCGTCGAGCAGGCCAGTGCAATCGCAGACAACGCGTTCGGATTTGTCGCCACCGAGATCGGATCACTTGCTTACACCGATGGCGTCACGAAGTTCAAGGCCAAGAAGCCCGAAGAGTTCGCCACCCTGGTCTTTGATGAAGATTTTATGGTTTCGCTCGTGTGAACCGAGTGCTTGACGGTTGCGCAACCTGCGGATCGGATTCCTGCTCATTGAGCCACTTTATCCATTGATTGATCTGCTCGCGGCGCACCGTGTTATTGGCGAAAGGATCAAATTTGAGCCCCGCGCCCGTCAGGTGCGCCAACGCCTCGCCGGCGGCGGCGCGCACGGCAAGCCGTGAATCCACCATCAACACGGACAACGGCAGGTACATAGACGAGCCTTGCCGCTTCAGGCAGCTCAACAACATTGCCCGCCCCTGCCGTTGTGGCGAAGCCAACGCCGCAACAATCATATCGACGGTCGCGCCCGGTTTAAGCGCTTCGGCAAGCAGGCTTGGATGGCCCTCAATCCCGCTGCTCATGCCCGAGCGGGCTTCACCATTGAGAAAACGGATGAACAGACTAGCGGACATGTAACCGTGCGATGCCGCGGCCACGATGCCCTGCGGATCTATCACGACGGTGTACGGTACGCCTCGGGCACGCAGCAGCGCCGCCGCCTCGGGATGATCGTCGATGTTCAGCTTTACCCAGTGATACTTGTCCGCCACGGAATCGAGCTGCGCATCCCTGAACGTCGAGCCCCTCATCTTCACACACATGCCACACCACGGCGCGGTGAAATATACGACAACCGGTCGTGAATCCTTTTGCCCCGCCTCGATCGCGCTATCCAGGTCATCGCCAAAATTGATCGCAGCAAACGCGAACCTGCAAGTGCTGTCGATCATCACGATCAGTACAACGAGCACGGCGATTCGCTTACCGATCATGGTTATCCAGTGGTCGCGTCAATGTGTCAGGGCGTAGGCCATCAGGTTCACGTTGATCTGCCGGGCATTTTTGACCTCGTTGCCGCCGCAACAGCAACAGTTGTCACCCGCCTTGGCCGTATCGTTGAGCCCGTCTTTCGAATAAACCAGCACGAGTTTGCCCTCGATTTCCAGGCCCTTGAGTTTCGGTTTCGGACCGGCACGCTTCGTGCCGAGTGCCTTGATGTCGTACACCGTGCGGAAGATAGGGTGCGATTCACCGATTTCAATCATTTTTAGTTCCGGAAACACCTGCTTGATCTGCTGCTCGAAGCTGATGGCCCACTGCTCGCTGCTGCACCCGGCCGACGCGACGAGAAATCCGCCGCGCGACAGGTAATTGCGCAGCGACTGGCGCTGCGTCGGCGTCAGCTTGAACTTGCCCTGGCCGGTCATCATGGCAAACGGATATCCGTACAGCTTTTCCGATTCAAGCTTGACGGGTGTAAACCGCTTGCTCGTGCGTACATGCGTCTCTTTTTCGATCTGCTTGAGGAAATGATCGGCGTAACAGACAGATGTCTTCTCCTTGGCATAGACGAGATTGGCGCAATAGACGACGCCCGACTCGAACACCCCGGGTGACGCGGCAGAATCGAGGGAGTCGGGTTTCGACGCCGCATCGCTCTGACCCAGCAACGCCAAGGCCGCAGCGGCAACGACGAGCCGGGCAACACGATGACAACCGGGGGTCATGTCTTATCTTTCGCTTTTTCTGCTGTCTTCAGCGATACGCTGGAAATAAGCCTCGGCCAGGTCATGGAACCTCACGGGCACACCGGGCATCGCGGCATCGATGCCCGCACCAGTTGATTGTATGCCGGGATCGAGCCGTTCAACAGGCAGACTCCGACGTTCATCGATCTGCCCGACGTGATGGTGGCCTTGACCACCCCGGGGGGCATAAGGCAGCGCACGATCCCCGGCCAACGCCGCAGCGGCATGGGGCCCGACCATG
>CAUYYV010000085.1:0-11325 GCA_963577075.1 Phycisphaerae bacterium | reverse complement strand
CGGCTCGAGCCGGGCACCGACCTGATCGTTCAACTGCACATGCAGCCATCGGGCAAACCCGAACCCATCACGGCGCGCGTCGGCTTCCACTTCACCGACACGCCCCCGAAAAAAACCGTCTGGCTGTTCACCATGCAGGCGCGCGACATCGACATACCGCCCGGCAAGAAAGATTACATCCGCGAGGACCAGTATGAACTGCCGGTCGACGTCCATCTCTTTTCACTTTATCCGCACGCGCATTATCTAGGCAAGGACATGAAGGTGTTGGTTGCCCTGCCCAACGGCGATATCAAGTGGCTGCTGCACATCCCCGACTGGGATTTCAATCGGCAGGAAGAGTACCGACTCGAAACACCCGTGTTGCTGCCCAAAGGATCGGTCATCTTCATGCGGTTTACATATGACAATTCATCGGACAACGCTAGAAACCCGAACAATCCGCCGAAACGAGTGCGCATCGGCAACCAATCCACCGACGAAATGGGCAATCTCGGGGTACTCGTGATACCACGTGACAAGGACGAACTGGAGGTGCTCCAGGAGGCGATCTACCGCCAGAACTTGGCCAAGGCGCCCTACGATTCCCGTCCATACATCCGCCTAGCGTCGCTGCTGCACCGCCAGTCGCGATACAAGGAGGCGATCGAACTGTATCGGGCAAACCTCGCCATCAGGGGCGATCGTCCCAAGGTACACTACAATCTGGCCTTGGCGCTGATGAAGATTGGACGCAGCGTCGAGGCGATCCCGCATTTTGACAAGGCTGTCGAGGCTCATAAGCAATGGATTGAGCCGACCCATGCGCTGGCCTGGCTGCTTGCGACGCATCCGGATGCCGAGGCACGCAACCCGCAGCGCGCAACCGAATTGGCCGAGCGGGCCTCCCAATTGAGCAGTCACGCAGACGCGGCAATTCTCGACACCCTCGCGGCGGCATATGCCTCGGATGATCGGTTCGATCTTGCCGTACAGACCGCGCAACAAGCCCTGGACATGGCGCGCAAAAACGGCGATGAGTCACTGGCCCATGACATTGCGAATCGCCTCCAGCTTTTCCGTCAATCGAAGCCGTACCGAGATGAAAAGTTCGCCGGCGAGGTCGCGCAATAGCTCGATCCGCGTGGCATGGCGCATGAGCACGCGCTCCACGAAGAGATGCACGCACACGGGGCGAACGGCGCCACGCTTTGACAGGCCAAGCCGTTGAAGATCGGCTTCACGGTGTTTTCCGCGTCCCGCGGTTGATCCTGAAAAGTATTTACTTGACACACGACTGGTGACGTGCGTGCGATGACGCTAGAGCATACCTTCGCTACAATCAGGCCGATGGCCCTTGAGATGCTCTTCCTTGGTACGGGTACCAGTGCGGGTGTGCCGATGATCGGCTGCGATTGCGAGGTCTGCCGGTCAACTGATCCACGCGACAAGCGATGCAGACCCAGCGTGCTGATCAGCTATGACCAGCCCGTCGGCCCGACCGGCGAGCCCGTGCACCGGCACCTGCTAATCGACGCAACAGCCGAACTACGCGCGACGGCGGTGCAATACCGGATCAATCGTCTTGATGCCGTGCTCATTACGCACGCGCACGCGGACCACGTATTCGGGCTTGACGACCTGCGCCGCTACAACGCCTTGCAGGGTGGCCCGCTTGATCTTTATGCCGACGAGGCCACCCAGCAGGCGCTGCGGCACATGTTCCGGTATATCTTCGAGCCGCACACCAACCCTAACAAGTCGTTTATCGCCGAGTTCTTGGTGCAGACAATCGAACCGGGGGTATCCGTTGATCTTTACGGCGTATCGTGCACGCCGCTGCGACTGATGCACGGGCGGCTGCCGATCATCGGGTACCGCTTTGATTACCAGGGCTACAGCATCGCCTATTGCACGGATGTGTCGAGCTTCCCGCCACAGACTTACCCGTTGCTTGCGGACTTGGACGTGCTGGTCATCGACGCTTTGCGCTACCGGCATCACCCTACGCACATGACGGTTGATCAGGCTCTTGAGCAAATCGATCATATCAGGCCGAAGCGTGCATACCTGACACACATCGCACACGACATCCGCCACGCAGAACTGGAGGCGAACCTGCCCGAGCACGTGTTCCTGCCATTCGACGGCTTGTCCGTGCGCTGCGGCGCGGACGGATACGAAAGGCACAGCCCAGCGGAAAAGAAACGTCATGGTTGAGCCTGCGTTGATCTGGCCCGACGGCCGACGTGCGGCGGTGAGTCTGACCTTTGACGATGCACGTGGTTCGCAGATCGACGTGGGCATGCCCATATTCGATCGGTGGGGCACCAAAGCGTCGTTTTACGTCAGTATCCACAACATGCAAAAGCGGGTCGATGACTGGAAGCGGATCCTGGCCGACGGCCACGAGATCGCCAACCATACCGCCAGTCACCCGTGCAGCGGCAATTTCCGTTTCAGCCGGCACAACGCATTGGAAGATTACACGATCGAGCGCATGGAGCGCGAGTTGACCGACGCCAACAACATGATTGAGCGACTGGTAAACGTAAGGCCGACCACGTTCGCCTATCCATGCGGCCAGACGTGGGTCGGCCGTGGCGAGCAGGCGAAAAGCTACGTCCCCCTCGTCGCCCGTCACTTTCGTGTCGGGCGTGGTTATCCCGACGAGGCACCGAGCCATCCGGCCGTTTGCGATCTGGCGCGGATCAATGGCATCCGCCTTGACGATATGACGCCGGAGCGTGCGTTGGAGTGGATCGATCAGGCAATCGCCGAGGGCAGCTGGCTGGCATTCGTAGGCCACGGCGTGGGCCCCCGCGGCCGCGAAAGTCATACGGTGTCCGCCGATACGCTTGAAGCCGTGTGCCGGCTGGGTCGCGAACGTGAGCGCGACGTTTGGATCGCCACCGTGGATCGGGTTGGCGCTTATATTCAAAGCGCCCGAAAATCGTAATAGAAAGGTATGCCATGTATCGCATTGGACAGAAGGAAATCGATGCAATTGCTCGATCGATTCGCAGCGGCAAACTTTTTCGTTACGACCGCGCCAGCCAGTGTGCGCGATTCGAGTATCGTTATGCAAAATACCTCGATGTCAAACACGTGACCATGACGTCGAGCGGATCGGCGGCACTCAGCGCGGCGCTGGCTGGCGTGAGCATCGGCCCGGGCGACGAGGTAATCGTTCCGGCACACACCTACATGGCGACGGCCGCCGCGGTGCTCGCCGTCGGCGCGATCCCGGTGATCGTGGACATCGACGAATCGATCACGCTCGACCCCAGCGCGTTCGAGGCGGCCATTCGATCGCGAACAAAGGCCGTCATCCCCGTACACATGTGGGGCGCTGTGTGTGACATGAAGTCCATCGTCCGCATCGCGCGACGCCACAAGCTCAAAATCATCGAAGACGCCTGCCAGTGCATCGGTGGTGCTTACGAGGGGAAAATGGTTGGCACGATCGGCCACGCCGGTGCTTACAGCTTCAACTATTTCAAGCACATCACCTGCGGTGAGGGCGGTGCCGTGGTCACTAATCAGGACAGCGTGGCCCGGCGGGCCCTGTGCATGGTTGACGGCTGCCAGTTCTACTGGACTGGCCGCAAAAGCGACTTTCAGCCATTTATTTCCGCCGGATCACGTGCCTCGGAAATCGAGGGCGCCATGTTAAACGCGCAGCTTCCCCGGCTGCCCGGCATCATTCGGGCGTTGCGCCGGCAGAAGAAGCGTGTCCTGCGCGAAACCGCCGACTCTGGTCTCACGCCAACGCCAATCCGCAGCCCCGATCAGGAGTGCGCCGCAAAGGTCATGTACCTGCTGCCCACGGCCAAGCAAGGACAACGATTCGGGAAACTGACCAGCGCAACCATCGCGGGCCAGACCGGGCGGCACACCTATAACGAATGGGACCCGATCCTCACCAAGCGGGGTGCTCATCACCCGGCACTCGACCCTTTCAAGCTTCCACAGAACCGGCGCTGCCGGATGAATTACCGCAAAGACATGTGCCCGCAGTCGCTCGACATCCTCAACCGTACGGTGATGATTTCGCTGAACCCCGACGATGGCCCAACGCAGGTCAACTCCCTGATCCGCCGCATTCGTCGTGCCGCCGGATCGGTGCTGTGACCTTTGTTCCGGTCGGCCGCCGCCGCTCGCCCACATCGCCATGTGCCTGGTTGCCACGGCGTTGATGGACGATACACTGCGTGATGTCAATTGTTGGTCATGGAAGATCTATCATGCCGCACATCCACGTCGAGCGGCTCAAGCAACTTCCGCAGCGATCGGATCAGACCTGGCAGGGCGGTGTGTTTCCCGCCAGCATCCTCGATGAAGATAAGGTCGCATCGGATGACGCTAATATCGCGATCTGGATAAATCCCGAGGCCGGCCAGATCTACACCGGCACCGTCGTGACTGAGCAGCGTGGCGAGGGGGCCGCTGTATTCGACGCGTTGGTGAATTTCGCCTGTGACCCGGAAGCCGCCGGATACCGACCCGGCCGGGTGATCATCACCGATGGTGACTTGGCGAAATACCTGGATCGGTATCTGCGCGACGCGCAGATCGAGGTCGTCCAGACCGACGAATTGAAGATGGTCGAAAGCCTGTTGCCCCTGCTCGGCGACCTTACGCTCGACGAACTGATATCCACTGTCGAACGAGTCGAAGACGATATGGACACAGCTTTTTTCCCGGCTTCAAGCAAACATGAACCGTTTCACGGATTGAACCTGGTTAAGCCGGACGACCCGCCGCCGATCAAGCCTTTCCGAATTCGACATGAACACTGAGAATGACGCAACCAGCGACACCACCTAGTTGAGCACTCGAAGGAGGCCATGCATGCAATTCATCAGGACCAACAAGGGTTTTCCGATCAGCGCTGCGGTGATCAGCCAGGGCAAGATGCTCGAAACGGTGCTGACCTCAATCCCTCAAGGCAAGTCCGAGCCGGTCAAGGGTGGCGCAGCCGCAGAGATGCGCGAGATATTCCGTCAACTCGACGCCGTACTCGAAGAAGCCGGCCTGAACAAGACGCACATCTGCTCGGCGCGACTCTACCTTGAGCACGTCAACCGCGACATCGCCGAAGTGAACGAGGTGTACGTGAAATACTTCGCGCCGCACGCACCCAATCGCCGCGGCTACGGCGTGGACCTGCAGGCGGGCATGCTCGTCGAGGCCGCTTTCGTCGCCGAGTTTCCCGGCACGTAATTCCGGTGGATCTGCTCAACCCGTCATCAATTGCCGCAGCGCCGCGCCCACGTCCGGCTGACGCATCAGGTGCTCGCCGACAAGGATGCGATGGACGCCCGCCTGCTGAAGACGCTTCACGTCCTGGTGCGTCTTGATGCCCGACTCGCTGACAAGGATTTCCGGCTGCTCGACCATATCCATCAGGCGAAGCGTGTGGGAGATATCCGTGGTCATCGAGCGCAGATCTCGGTTGTTGATGCCCAGCAGCATGTACCCGGGGTGTGGAAATCCGACGTGCGGCCGAACCTTCAGCAGCGAATCGACCTCGTGTACCTCGACCAACGTGGTCATCTTCAATTCGGTCGCAAGGATGAGCAGGTCGAGCATCCGCGATTCGCTGAGAATCTCAGCGATCAACAGGATCGCATCGGCGCCGGCCACGCGGGACTCGTATAACTGATACGGATCGATGATGAAGTCCTTGCGCAGCACCGGTATCGGCACGGATTGCCGGATGCGCGTCAGATCGTCGAGGCTGCCCTGAAAGTATTTTTCGTCGGTGAGACAACTGATCGCCGCGGCGCCGTTATCGCAGTATGCGGCCGCGATGGCGACGGGATCGAAATCCTCACGGATCAGTCCGGCCGATGGGCTCGCTTTTTTCACCTCGGCGATGACGCGCAGCGTGTCCTTGGGACGGGTCAGTGCGGCAAAGAAGTTGCGCGGCGGCGGGGCATCGCCGCTGCGCGCCTTCAACTCGTCTAGGCTCACCCGCTGCTGCGCCGCGGCCACCTCGCGACGTTTATCTTCTACAATCCGCTCGAGCACGTCGGTCATCCACGCATTGTGCCGGGTCAGATCGGCGATGGCAAAACTCGTCAGGAGACGCCGCGTGCCACGCATCGGGCTTCTATCGGATTCACACGGCAGCGCCGACACAACACGCCGGGCGGTTTCGGTCCTCGCCAAGCAGGGCGCCGAGATGATACTGCACCTGGGCGATCTCGGGACGACCGCCGTGATAGATCGATTGATCGTCGATGCCGAGACCACCGGCCCAATCCGCCAGTCGCGGCTTGTCTTCGGCAACGTCGATTATGACGCCGAGGCGCTGGGGCGGTACGCGGCCGATCTGGGCATCATCGTGGATCATCCGGCCGGGCGAATCCCGCTCGGCGACGACAGGGCGCTCGTCTTCACACACGGCGACGATGACCGCCTGATGCGCCGTGCGGTCGACGAGCAGGCTGCTTATCTCTGCCACGGTCACTCGCACTGCCGGCGTGATGAGCGCGTGGGCGCCACGCGGGTGATCAACCCCGGCGCCCTATGCCGGGCGGCGGCGTACAGCGTGACGATCGTCGATACCGATGCCGATCAGGTCGAGTTTTATCCCGTCGCAAGGGTCTGATAAGCTAGGGGTTCATTGTGGCGAGTCAAGGGTTCCAGATGACTGCAGAGCAGGGCCAGCAAGTTGATTATTCAGACCTGAAGGTTCGCGCCTTCCAGCGTCGGGATCAGGAGGTGGTGTCGCGTCTTTACAATGTTGGCCTGCTGGCCGGCCAGATCGCGTCCAACGACACCGGTGCGGACATCGATAACATTCAGGAAGCCTACTTCGACGACGAGACAAGCCATTTCTGGGTCGCCGAGGTCGACGGTCAGGTGCTGGGCATGATCGGCGTGGCGCGCGAGCGGGAGCACACGGCCGAGATACGCCGACTCCGCGTTGAAAAAGACCACCAGGACACGCCCATTGCCGCCCAACTCATCGAGACCGCATTGGCGCACTGCAAGCATCACGGCTACCTCAAGATCGTCCTCGATACGCACTTCGATCCTGACGCGGTCGTCGATCTGTTTGACCGGTTCGGCTTCCAGCACACGCGCACCAAACCCAGTGCGGGCAAGGAACTGCTTGAGTTCTATCTCGACCTGTATCGGTCACCGAAGAAGGAGACGGACAAGTAGCGTCGGAGTTAGGCTGCGAGCCGAAGTTGATCGTGCCCGAAGCGCTTGTCGTCCACCATTGTCTGCCTTCACGATGACATCGTCCGACGCCCACGATCACGATGAAGCCGAACTCTTCCACGAGGGCATCAGGCTTTTCAATGAAGGCGACTGGTTCGAGGCCCACGAGACGTGGGAGGATGCCTGGCACATGGCCCAAGGCCGCAAGAAGAAATTCTACCAAGGGCTGATCCAGGCGGCCGTCACCATCGAGCACCTACGCCGCGGTAATCCCCGAGGTGTGCGAAACGTGTACGCCACCTGTCTGCCCAAGTTCGACGGCTTGGCCGACGTGTTCATGGGCGTGCCCGTGAGAAAGTTACTCGCCGACCTTGAACGAACCGTTCGGCCCACGCTCGACTTGCCCGCCAACTACTACGACCCAACCCGCCCACGCGGCCAGAAACTGCCCGTCGATTGGCAGAACACGCCCGTCATCGAACTGGAATACGATCCGTTTAAGAAATAATATCGCAGGCAGTGACGAAAACTATCCCAAGTGAAATTGAGCAGCGCACCTTTGGGTCAACCGGACAGACGGCCACCATCATCGGCCTGGGCGGTGGGGGTGGATATCACATATTTGACACTTCGTTGCTCTGCTGCCAGTGCGCCTCGCGGACGATCATGAGCTGCGCGTTTTGCAGACATTCGCGGCGAAATATGGCGCGGCGGCTACCGCGTATCACCGCCGCCGGGTCGGGCTAGCCGCGAGCCGCCGCCCTGCATGCGGCGCAACCGTCAAGCAACCGTACCGAAAACAAACACATAACCAAGGACTGCCAGGTGCGTTTGCTTCGCACCTCGGACATCGCACCTGCTTGTCACACGGTCGCGGCGGGGTTGAAGCGTGATCCTTCAAGCGGAACTCGCCGGTTGACCGGTGCGCCCACAGGCACGAGCGGTGCAATGATGGCGGCGGTCAGAAAAATCAGGCTGTCGACCGCGAAATGATAGTACCACGCCCGGGCACCGTAGTAGGTCAGCAGCGACGTAGCCAGCAGCACCAGCAGCGTCACCGGGACCAGGCCCCGCCATGCCAGGCGCATCAGTTGATCGAATCGCAGGCGCGGCAGCGTCCAGCGGATCCACATCATCACGAACAGCATCAGCAGCACCTTCAACGCGAACACCGTGCACTTGAGCAACACCCAGCCCAGTCCCCCGACGATCGGCTCATGCACGAACGGCAGGTCCCATCCGCCGAAAAACAGCAACACCACAAACGCCGATCCGGTGATCATGTGCATGTACTCGCCGACGAAAAACAGTGCCCACTTCATCGACGTGTATTCCGTGTGATACCCGCCGACCAGTTCCTGTTCGGCCTCGGCCAGATCGAACGGCGCGCGATTGCACTCGGCCAACACGCAGACAAAAAAAATGACCGCCAGCAGCGGATGGTAGAACACGTACCAGATGTGATTGGCCTGAATATTCACCAGCCAGTTCGCGTCGCTGCGGCTGGCCAGAAGCAGGATGATCAGCACGCACAGGGCCATCGGGATCTCGTAGCTGAGCATCTGGGCCGTGGCCCGCAGCCCGCCGAGAAACGAATACTTGTTGTTGGACGCGAACCCACCGAGCACGACGCCGTACACCGCCAGCGAACCCATCGCCAGGATATAGATGACGCCGATGTTGAGTCGCGCGCCGGTGACGGCTACCACATGCTCGCCCCAGGCCAAGTATCCGCCCCAGGGAATGACCGCCCACGCCAAGACCGCCGGGATGACGATGAGCATCGGCGCCAGCAGAAACAACCGCCGTTCCGTGCCCGGCGGCGTGTAGTCTTCCTTGAAAAGCAATTTCAGCCCGTCAGCCAGCGGCTGGCCCAGACCCCAGAAATGAAACCGCGTCGGCAACAGTCCGAAGGTCAGGCCCGTCCGATTGGGCCCGATCCGGTCCTGTACCCACGCGCAAACCTTACGCTCCAGCAATATTAGGTAGGGGCAGATCATCATGATCACGCCGAATGCTACAAGGCAGGTGATGACACTGGCGATGAATTGGGCGCTCATGAGCAACTTCTGCCGACGGCGAGCCACCAGCCTGATGGATTCAAGGATGCGCCTGAGTTGTATCGCCCTACATGGTCCGAGGCAAATGGCGGCCGGCATCGCGGTCGTTAGAATGCACCATCGGTGAAACACGACATGGTGCGCACTACGGCAAAACGCGGCCCATCACGCTCCAACACGACGGCGACACTCGAGTCGGCCAAGGAAACGATCGAGTCGCTGGTGATGGCATTTATCCTCGCCTTCACGTTCCGCGCCTACATCGTCGAAGCGTTTGTGATTCCCACCGGGTCGATGGCTCCGACGCTGCTGGGCCAGCACCTGCGCATTCAGTGCAGCCAGTGCGGCTACAGGTTCCGCGTCGATATGCCCGAGCCCGAGCAACTGGGAATTAATCACCACGGCCGCCGCCAGGCGGCGTCCTACCTTGAAAATGATGTCGATGCCTATTGTCCGATGTGCCGGTTTCCCAATTTTATCGCCAGAGGCACCCATCCGCGCGCTGGGGACCGAATTCTCGTACACAAATACGTTTACAGCGTCCACGAGCCACGCCGTTGGGATATCGTGGTGTTCAAGGCCCCGAAACGACCGGCAGAGAACTTCATCAAACGGCTCGTCGGGTTGCCGGGCGAGAACCTGCTGATCGTCGAGGGCAACGTGTACGTCAAACCCCGCGCCGGCGACGAATCAAAATGGCGCATCGCGCGCAAGACCGATGAGCAAGCCAACCCGCACGCCACCGCGGTTCAGCGCGCCGTCTGGCAACCGGTCTATCACAGTCAATACCTACCCCGCGATGATGGCAAGGTATCCGCCTTTCGGCCACACGACGCCCGCTGGCGGTGTCCGTGGATCCCGACCGTCGGCGACTGGCAAATCGAGGACCGCCACAACTATCGCCACAACAGCGCCGACCGTGGCGTGATCGAATTCGATTTTGCCGTCCAGGGCAGCACCGTGGCCAACCGGTATCCCTATAACCAGTTCAAGCTAAGGGGACTGTACAATTCACTGGTCATTCGCCATGGCGCTCGTGGCGGACGTAACCCACTGGCCCGTACGATCGAGCCTGTCGAAGATGTGCGGATCGCCGCTGCGTTCATGCCGGATAGCAAAGGCCTAACGATAACGCTGCGAACTTCGGCCCGACTGGACAAACAAGACCTCGATGCCCCACCCACTGACCTGGTGGCTCGAATCGACGCCAACGGACAAGCCAGTCTTATCGCACCTCGATTGGCCGTAGAACGTGGTGGCGGCGTGTTGAAAACCACCACCATCGAACCGCTGCACCCGGGCCGAGCGACCACAGTCGAACTGTGGCATGTCGACCAGGAGGCGAGCCTGTGGGTAGACGGACGGGCCATCCTGCGCTGGCAGATTGATTTTGATGACTTCGAGAGTGTCCGGTTCCGCAGGCCTCTTGACGCTGATTGGTATCCACGCATCGCGATTGAGGTTACCGGTTCACCCGTGACGCTCCACCGCATCGAGGTCGATCGCGATATCGTGTATGCCAGCACCAATCTCGCCGCCACATTGCACCGCGGCACTTTGGTCAAAAGCAACGGCCAAGTGGACGGCACGCCCGTGGACATTCTGCCACGTCAATACTTTTGCCTCGGCGATAACAGCCCGCTAAGCCACGATGGGCGATATTGGGATGATATCGACAGGCGGATCCGCGAAACGATGCTCACTGACCCCGAGCATGCCCTAGGTGTCGTACCACAGAAGTTGATGACCGGCAGAGCATTTTTTGTTTACTTCCCGGCACCGTATTCGGTGGGCAGAAATGGACCGGCATTTGTGCCGAACTTCGGCGACATGCGATTCATCCGCTGATGACACGATCATTTTTATAACCTTTTGCTGCAGGTCTGATTACCGCGATTTTGGTTGGATTATCCACATCTGGCACCGACGCTGGCGAACTGCTGAGGCCAGCATGGGATGTAGGCCGATTCCCATCTTGCAGCGAGAGCGAATGTTACCTTTGGGTGGGTGCTAACCGTTTGATGTACAACGTCTTGAATGTTTGACGGCACCGCCAAAGAAGCGGGCATGTAAAATAATGAGTATTACGGCGATGGGAAACCTGAGG
>CAUYYV010000084.1:0-11367 GCA_963577075.1 Phycisphaerae bacterium | reverse complement strand
CGCTGATGATCAGTGGCACCTGCTGTTCGCTCAGAAAGCGGTGGCTGTGGCCCGCGATGGCAAAATCCGATGGCGCGACGGTATCGGCGTTGACCACAAGATACTCCTCGGGCAGTGGATCAGCGATAAATATGTCGTCTTGCTCCACCGGATGGGCGGTATACCTGCGGTGCGAAATGTTCCCAAGAGACCCGGCCCTCACCTGGTTATCCAGCGTCCAATTCGCATGCGCACCAACAATTATCGTCTTTACGTGCTTGACCGACGCCACGGCAATATCGTTGGTGAGTACGACCTGAACCGACTCAAGACGCCGATCGATGTGAACAAGTCACGGTTGGTCGGCAACCGGTTGCTGCTGACAACGACCGCTTTGACGCGGGTCCTGGCCGGCGGCGAGGCCTCGTCGCCGTAGCCCACCTCGCCACATACCACGTCATCGTCGTTGCGACCGCGTCGGCCACCGTCTATGATCCCGCTTGCGAAAAGTGCCAGTTGCAGGATGCACTCCATGACCACCACCGCCGACACGCAGACCGGCTCGGCACTCGAGGCCAGTGACCAGGCGGTCTGGCAAATGATCGATGCCGAGCAGTGCCGCCAGGCGTCGACGCTTGAGTTGATCGCCAGCGAGAATCACGTCTCCCGCGCCGTGATGGAGGCGGTGGGCAGTTGCCTGACCAACAAATACTGTGAAGGCTACCCGGGCAAGCGGTACTACTCCGGCTGTGATATTTACGACGACGTAGAGTTGCTGGCAATCGAGCGGGCGAGGAAGCTGTTCGGCTGCCGGTTTGCCAACGTACAACCGCACTCGGGTGCCAATGCGAATCTGGCCGTGTTCTTTGCCCTGCTCGATCCGGGCGACTGCTACGCCAGCGTGGTGCTCTCCGACGGCGGCCACCTGACACACGGCTCGCCGGTCAACCTCTCGGGCAAATGGTTTCGGCCGATTCATTACCCGCTTGTCTATGATGAGTCCCGCGACGATTACGGCCACATCGACTACGACTCCGTGCGCCAACTCTGCCTCGAGCACAAACCAAGGCTGATCATGTGTGGTTACTCGGCGTATACACGCGTGATCGACTTTGCCCGGTTCCGCGCAATCGCCGACGAGTGCGGCGGATACCTGATGGCCGACATCGCACACATCGCCGGACTCGTCGCCACAGGCGTACACCCCTCGCCGTTCGACCACGCGCACGTCGTGACCACCACGACACACAAGACGCTTCGAGGCCCACGCGGCGGACTGATCATGACTGACGATGAAGAGTTGGCTAAAAAAATCGACAAGGCCGTCTTCCCCGGCAATCAGGGCGGCCCGCTGATGCACGTGATCGCCGGCAAGGCCGTTGCCTTTGGCGAAGCGCTGCAACCGCAGTTCACCGACTATTGCCAACGGGTCGTCGCCAACGCCGCCACCCTGGCCGACGCGTTGATGCAAAAGGGCTATCACCTCGTGTCGCGGGGTACGGACAATCACCTCATGCTCGTCGATCTGCGCAAGACGTCGGACGACCTGACGGGCAAGCAGGCGGCGTTGTGGCTCGAGCAGTCGGGCATCATCGTTAACAAGAACACCGTGCCGCAGGAGCAGCGGTCGCCGTTTACCACCAGCGGGCTGCGCATCGGCACACCAGCCACCACGACCCGTGGGCTCGGACAGCCGCAGATGCACCAGATCGCCGAGTGGATCGATCGCACTATTGTGGGCGAGGGCGATGAACAGGTCATCTCCGCCGTCCGGAGCGAGGTGTCCGAACTTTGCCGGCAGTTTTCCATGCCGCACTGATGTGCCGATGTCTACCGCAGCGAGCGAACAATCCGCAAAGATGCGTTGCCTCGTGATTGTACCGGCGTACAACGAAGCGCAGACGGTCGGGCAAGTGGCGCAACAGTTGATTGCATCATTGCCGGATTTCGACGTGCTGGTGATCGACGACGGGTCTACAGACATGACGGCCGAGCGGGTCGCACCGCCAGCGCGTGTCGTAACGCTGCCTTTCAATCTTGGCATCGGCGCCGCCGTGCAGACCGGGTACCGATACGCGCAAATGCACGGGTACGACGTGGCGGTGCAGGTAGACGGGGATGGCCAGCACCGACCCGATCAGGTGCGCCGCCTAGTCGATCATCTCGGCCACAGCGGTGCGGACATGGTGATAGGCTCGCGTTTCCTCAAGCCTACCGGTTACCGCCAGACTGTTGCCCGTCGCACGGGTATCCGCATACTCGGCGCAATGATTCGCCTGCTCACCGGGCAGCATATCACCGATTGCACCAGTGGATTCCGCGCCGTCAACCGCCGCGTCATCCACGCGTATGCGCACTGGTATCCCGATGATTACCCCGAACCTCAGGTCATACCGCTGCTGCACCGCATCGGTTGCCGAATAGTCGAGATACCGGTGCAGATGAACGAACGCATCGCCGGCCGCAGCAGTATTTCGTTGCTGTGGGGTGTATTTTACGTGATCAAGGTCGTCGCGGCCCTGTGGCTCGATACGATCCGCAATCCATGGCCCAAAGATAAGGTGAATTCGCCATGAGACCACTGATTGTCATTCTCCTGGGCATTGGCATCTTGTTGCTGCTGCTGGTCGTACAGGGCCTGCGTACTCAGCGACTCAAGGAACGGTACGCGCTGCTGTTTCTGTTTCTGGGACTACCGTTTCTGGTGCTAGCCGCCTGGCCCGACGCGGTCGGTTACGTGGCGCACAACCTCGACATCGAATACCCGACAGTGCTGCTGCTGTGCGTGACAACATTTTTTCTGCTGATGAATTACAAGTTGTTGTCGCTTGTCAGTGTCCAGGATCAGAAGATCAACACTCTGACGCAGATGATGGGCATCCTGATGAACGATCCAAATGTCTCATCGGCCGCACAATCGCATCAAACCGTAGGCCGTAAGAACCTTGATGATGTTTAGCAGGTGCATCACACGGGCCAATGGCTTGCCGCCCAGATACCGGCAGGCGACCCGGTACTGCTCACTAAACTGGGCGAGGGTATGACGCCGGCCCTTGCCCTCGCGATGCACCCTGAAACGCGCCAGCACACGATCGAGCACCAGCGGATCGGCTTGCGCACCCATGCGCAACCAAAGGTCGTAATCCATCGTGTAACGCAAAGATTCATCAAGCGGACCGACACTCTCAAAGAATTCACGCCGCCAGAACACCGCCATCTGGCTGATAAAGTTTTCACGCAGGAGCAGGTCGTAGCGGTACCGTCGCAGCGCCCTTTCCTTGTAGCGTGTGATGCCGCGGCGAATAACGTGATCCTGCGCATCGATGATCTCGCATCGCCCAACGATCCACCGGGCACCGCCGTGGTTCTCGAAGGCGTCCACCACCGCCGCCAATGCGCCGGGCACGTACAGATCATCACTGTTGAGCCAAGCCACGACATCGCCCGTGGCCCGGGCAAATCCTTTGTTGAGCGCATCGGCTTGGCCATCATCGGGCTCGCTGACCCACACCACCCGGTCGTCGTTGATCTGCTCAAGCAACTCGACCGACCCGTCGGTACTGGCACCGTCAATGACCAGCAACTCCAACTCGAAGCCACCACGTTGCGACAGGACGCTCTGCAGCACGGCGCCGAGAAATAGATGCTGATTGAACGACGGTGTAATGATGCTAAGTTTCATCTGGTTGATTCGGTTGTTCAACGTCCTTCATAAGCCGCGCCAAGCGGTCGGACCGCGGCCCGCGCCGAGACATCATCTGGTCAAGGTGAGCCAGCAGCCAACCCGCGGCTTCACGGGGACGATCGACCAACTTGTCTTCGTAATCACCGATCAACCACTGGACGCAGTAATCGCAATTGCGACTTTCATCGGTCAGTGAAATCACGAAATTATGGAAGTCAGATGCCTCCCCCAACACAGTGGAATAGGTCCCGACGACGGCGTCCGCCGCGAGCAGTAGATCGTAAAGCTGGCCTCGGTTCTTCTCGACCAATACTTCCGGCCAATCATCGAACGGCGACTTTGCCTGATTAGGATGCAACAGGATTGTTGTTTGCACGGTGATTGTCTGGTCCGACGTGCCCGCGGCCAGCGTGTCCAGAAATGCAGAAATCGCTCGAGCGGTCATCTGATCGCCCTGGCTGACAACCAGCAGTCGAACCTCTTTATCATCCGATCTGCTGTGTTGCAGAAACCGCTGGACCGCAGCACGATTGCGTTGCAAGTAGACCTTTAATCGCGATCGTGGCAGCAACGTCACGTTTGACTGTTCGTATCCGTGATCCACCAGCATCTGCCGGGTCTTGTCATCCCAGAGAACCATTTTCTTGGAGCGCAGAAACGGGCGGGTATATCTGTTGATGGGCAACACGTACATGACGTGATCCGGTGGGATTATCCCGTGTTGAATCTCAATTACATCGATGCCGGATGAGTTGTCCACGCTGTTGGTGAAAAATCCCATGCAGGTGTACACGGTGCGTAATGACCGGTTGAGCCGCTTCAGGATTCTCAGCATGGCATCATCAAAAATCAGATGCGCATAGCCCATACTGATGGCCGTGAAAATCGTCCGGCAATCTTGCGGCGAAAAGTGTCGACGCAGGTCGGCAAACCACCGCGTGATCCGGCGGCGCACCAGCGGTTGCATCGCGACGACAAACCCCGCCTTGACCAGGACCCACAGGTCGAGCAGGTGATATTGATTGCCATACTCCGTGCGGCAGGATCGGGTCGAGAAATAATTCGGGTATTCGTGCAGCGAGTACGATCCGTCCGGCAGGCGCAGCGCGTCAATGATGTAATGAAACTCATGGCCGGCATGATGATCAAAGGATAGATGCCGTTCATTGAGGACGACCATATCGGTTCGACCGCTGAACCTGTGCCGAATTGATCGAAAGCCCTGAACAAGCCGGCGGACCAAACCGCGGAAATGGATCTGATGTTGCCGCCAGTGCAGCGTCACGCCCGCGAGGGTGTTCATGCAGGGCAACCGGCCGTACAGCCACAGGGGCGTGCTGCGATATTGCCGCTCCCAGAGATTCAGCTCAATCTCCAGCTGCGCAAGTCTTTCAAGTGCCTGCCTCTTGCTCATCGAGGGCCGGCCTTCGACCCTCGGGGTACGCACAGCCTCCGCAGAACTCGATTGTGTTGCCGAGTCGTTCAAGGCTGTGGCTCCCCCACGCGTACCGACCGCAAAGTCACCATCATGATGATGCACAGCAGAACGTGGGCCAGCAGGGTGGCTCCCGCGGCGCCGACAAGACCGTAGGCGGGTACAGCCAGGAGGTTCGCCACGGCCGCGATGGCCAGACCCACACAGGCCGCCGTGATGATCTGCCGGTCGCGGTGGCAGGCATACAGCGCCAAATGCGGCGTGGTGCGCACGGCCATGACCACCGTAGTCGCCATGACCAGCAGAAAGGCACCGAGATTCTCGGTGTACACCAGCGGCGCGCCGATCCAAACTAGAACGGGCTTGAACATCACTGCCGCCACGACGGTCAGGATCACCGCGACAGCAATCACCAGCCGCGCGAACCGCCGCATCAATGCGTGGCAGGCAAGCCGATCGTCCTGCTGGTAGGCGGTAATAATTTTAGGGTGCAGGATGAGCACGATGCCCGTTTCCACAAACGAAAACACGGCGTTGCGGATGTTGACGTAGACGACGTATATACCGACCGATTCCCTGCCCAGGAAGTGCTCAATGGTGTAGATGTCAAAAACCATCATGCCGCGCAACGCTATGGTCGCCATGAGAAATGGCAGAGCCGTCCGTAGCCCCCGCCCCATCCACCGCCAGTTTAACGGTTGACGCAGGACCGCGAGCCAGGGCAGGTCTCGAAGCCACCACACGGATAGACATATACTGACCGCGGTCCCGAGCATCCAGAACCCGCAGACGGTCTGCACGTTTTGACGCGTCGAATCCATCAACCACAGCGCCGTGAGCGCATAGACCCATATGCCGCCGCGGATAAACGTCTGCAGCACCGCTTTTACCGGTCTTGACAACGTCACCAGTATCCGGCAAAACTCCGATGCAATATGATCCGCGGTCAACAAACCATAAAAGAGCAAGCACATCGACCACGGCAGGATGTCCCAGAGGAACACCATCAACAGCAGCGGGAACATGATCAGGTACGCCATGGCGTGCATGACGAACTGATCGCGGATCATGCGCGGGCGATCGCACACGTCTGCTTTCAACAGCTCACGCGTGTTGAACTGGTAGAAATCGAGCCCGACAAGGTACATCGCGATACCAAGCGTGGCCAACAGCAGGCCAAACATACCCATGTCATTTACGGACAAGTATCGCGCCAGCACGAACAGCAGCAGTGCTTTGCTGGCGAGGTTCAGTCCCTGAAGACCGAAGTTGGTGAATGCGGCCCTAAGCATGGTCGACGCGCCCGACACGACTAATTTTCCTGTTGCGGCCACCGGGTACGGAGGCTTGCACTGATCGCGGCCAATTCAAGGACCGAATCGCCTGCGGGTTCGATCGCGATTGTGATAATGACGTCATGAATTCTGTCACAGATGGCGGCATTATACAAATTCATGTATGACCATGTTTCCTAATACCTTCTTGTTGACAGAAGCATTGATAGGCCGCGCCTCGGCATCCGTCACCTTCGCACCCTCCCCTCGGGATACCACAACCGGAACGATCGCGTTTTCCAATTCAACACCGGGCGCGTGTATACTCCCCGGCAGATGACCGCGTTGTCGACCAATTCACCGATGCGGAACGCTCGACACCGACGGTTCGGTACCGGATGGGCTGGTGCGGCGGTGCTGCTGGTCATCGCGGTGCCGTGCCTTGTCACGTTGTCGGTATCACTCGACAAGTACGAGGGCGAAGCCGGTGACGAACTGGCAGCACATCAGGCACCGAACTGGTCGCAGCCGATGGGCACCGACGCGTTGGGCCGGTCGCTGCTGTGGCGGTGCCTGCTGGGTGGTGCGATCAGCTTGGGCATCGGCGCCAGTGCGGCGTTGATCTCCGTGATCATCGGCGTCTCGTGGGGCGCGGTGGCCGGCTATGTCGGTGGCCGAACGGACGCAGTCATGATGCGAGCCGTCGACATCCTCTACGGGCTCCCCTACGTCCTGCTCGTCGTGCTGCTGGCCGTCGCCGTTGATGGCGCGGTAAGTCATTACCGCAAGCAGCAGAATCAGGTCAAAGCCCGGATTGAAGCACAATATCAGGCTGCACTAGCCGAGGCGAAGACAATCCGAGCAACAGCCGACAGCGTCCCGGCAACCGCCGAACGCACCGAACTTGTCCTGCGCGCTGCGGCACTCGAATCACAAGCGGCCGGGCTGCGATACGACAAACCGCCTCTCATGTCGTTCGTTGAAACGCGCGAAGGGTTGATTCGCGTCCTGACACTGCTGGTGGCGATCGGCACGGTAAGCTGGCTGACCATGGCCCGTGTGATCCGCGGCCAGGTGCTGAGCCTGCGGGCACAACCGTTCATCGAAGCGGCGCGGGCATGCGGCGTCCCATCGCGGCGGATTCTCTGGCGTCACCTGTTGCCCAATCTCGTCGGGCCGATCGTCGTCTATACTACGCTGACCGTGCCGTCAGCGATCCTTCAGGAATCGTTTCTCAGCTTTCTGGGCATCGGCGTGCAAGCGCCGATGCCGAGTTGGGGCAATCTCGCCGCCGAGGGTATGAACGAGTTGCACGCGTTGGGCATCCCCGGCCAACAGGTGCGCTGGTGGCTGATCGTCTGGCCCTGTACCCTGCTGGGCCTGACACTGCTGTCACTAAACTTCCTCGGCGACGCGCTGCGCCAATGGCTGGATCCCAGGAGTCACGAAAGCCGATGAGGTACCGCAGGTGAGTCATAAATGACGCGCACATACACATGGACCAAATACGCAATGGGCGCAGGCGCACTGGTGTATGCACTGGCGCTTGCAGGTTGTGACTCGACGAACAACAACGATTCGCCACCCAACCAGGTTGTCCGCTATGGCGCGATCAGCGCGAAGGTGCGTGGACTCGATCCAATGGACATAGGCGATACGACGTCCAGTGGAGTTGCCAGCAACTTCTACGAGTGCCTCTTCCAATACCACTACCTCAAACGACCCTACGTGCTCGAACCCGCCTTGGCGGCGGACATGCCCACCTATTCCGAAGATCGCCTGACAGTGACGATCCCGATTCGCAAGGATGTCTACTTCCACGACGACCCCTGCTTTCCCGGCGGTCAGGGCCGACAGCTTGTAGCCGAGGATTTCATCTATGCATGGAAGCGCATCGCGTATCTGAAGAACGTCTCGAAAAACTGGTGGATCTTTGAGAAACGAATCGTCGGACTCGATGAGTTTCGTGAAACGACGAAGGGCATCGCCAAGAGCGACATGGATTATCGGCAGAAAATCGCAGGGCTCGAGGCCATCGACAGATTCACCGTTCAGATCAAGCTCAAGAAGAATGTGCCGGACATCGAGTTTCGCCTGACGCACCTGCCCCTGGCCCCGGTACCGCGTGAGGCAGTCGAGCATTACGGGGACGAGTTCATGAACCATCCGGTCGGCACGGGCCCGTTCATGCTTGACTCGTGGACGCGTGGCAGCAAACTCGTGATGGTCCGCAATCCGAAGTTCCGAGAAGAGAAATATCCCAACGAGGGCGAAGACGGCGACGAGCAGGCTGGCCTGCTGGTGGACGCGGGCAAGACGTTACCGCTGATCGACCGCGCCGAGTATCGGGTTATTCTGGAGGATCAACCATATTGGCTGACATTCATGAACGGCGAGACCGATGCGGCAGGGATACCCAAGGATGCGTTCGACTCGGCGATCAACTCTGATCGCGAGTTGACCCCGTCAATGCTGACCAAGGGCATCAACCTGATCAAGCACCCCGAGCCGACGACGTTCTGGGTAGGGTTCAACATGCAGGACCCCGTGGCGGGCACAAATCTGCCGCTGCGCCAGGCCATGAGCCTCGCATTCGACCGCAAGAAGTTTATTGATCTGTTCACCAACGGTCGCGGCCTGCCGGCGCGGGGGCCGCTGCCGCCGACCGTGGCGGCGTACACTCCGGACCTGAGCAGCCCCTATACCACCTTCAACCTCGCACTGGCCACCAAAAAACTCGCCGAGGCCAGAGCACTTCACCGCAAGAACCACGGCGGCGATCTACCGGTGCTCAAACTGATCATCGGCGGCACGGATGCCACGGCGGTGCAGATGGGGCAATTCAATCAGCGGTGCTTCGAGGCGATCGGCCTACAGGTCAAAATTGACAACCTCGACTGGCCCTCCATGCAGGACAAAGTCAAGACCAAGAGTGCCCAGATGTACTCGATGGGCTGGATCATGGATTGGCCCGACCCTGAAAACATGTTGCTGCTGTGGTACGGGCCCAACGAATCACCCGGGCCCAACAACTTCAACTACCGCAACGAAAAGTTTGATGAACTATACGACAAGATCACGGTGATGCCGGCGTCACCGCAGCGCACCGCGATGTTCAGGCAGATGGAGCAGATTGTCGTCGATGATCTGCCGTGCATCTTCACGACACACCGCGTCTCGTATTACCTTAAATATAACTGGTACAAGAATTACAAGCCACACGTTTACGGCTACGGCCTGATGAAATACCTCAATATCGACAAGAACGAACGGTGGCGAAAGGTCGGCCACTGATATGTGGATTTACGTCGTTCGGCGATTGCTCTACACGATCCCGATTGTTCTCGGCGTGTTGCTGATCACGTTTCTTCTATTCAAGCTTATCCCCGGCGACATCTCTGCGGAACTTGCAGGCAAGGCGGCCAGCCCGGAGACCATCGCGGAAATCCGCGCCGAACTCGACTGGGACAAGCCGCTTCTGCTCAACTTTCAGGCTGCGCGGCAGCGTGGGCCCATGGCGGTGTTTGAGTCGCAGTTCTTTATTCACTTCAAAAAATCCCTGACGTTCAACTTCGGCCGGTCGATCCGCTCCAAGGAAAACATCGCCACCATGCTGCGCACGCGTGCCGGGCCATCGCTGTCGTTGACACTGCCCATGTTTGTCATCGCGATGGTCAGTTCGCTCACGGTGGCGCTGCTCGTGGCGATGCTGCGCGGGACGATGTGGGACTACAGCATTGTCCTCATTTGCGTGCTGGGCATGAGCGTGCCGTACCTCGCTTTTATCCTCTTCGGTCAATACTACTTTGCCTACAAGTTGCAATGGTTTCCCATTATTGGATACGAACCGGGCCTGGGTGTGTGGCGATACGTGGCCCTGCCGGTGCTGATCGGCGCGCTGGCCGGCCTCGGGGCAGACGTGCGCTTTTACCGCACGGTCATGCTCGACGAAATGAACGCCGATTATGTTCGCACCGCGTACGCCAAGGGCGTCGCTATGCCGCGAGTACTATTTGTTCACGTGCTCAAGAACGCCATGATTCCCGTGCTGACGCGGGTCGTGCTTGCCATCCCTTTTCTGTTTCTAGGTTCGCTGCTGCTCGAGCGATTCTTCGGTATTCCCGGTCTTGGCGACATGACCATTCAGGCGATCAATAGCCGGGATTTTCCGATTGTCAGCGCCATGACGTTCATCATTTCAATCCTGTTTGCCCTGGGCAACCTGACAACCGATGTGTGTTACGCGATCGTCGATCCGAGGATCTCGCTGAGTTGACTGCCGCAATTACCACCGATATCGCCGCCCGTAAACCGGACAAGGGCACGAGCCTCTGGGCCGACGCCTGGCGCCGCCTGCGCCGCAACCACATGGCGATGGTCATGATGGTGATCATCATCCTGTACGCGCTTCTGGCAATTCTGGTGATGACCGGTGCGTTGGCCGCCGATTGGAAAGACACGGTCGGAGAATCGTACCAGCCCCCGTCCGCCGAGCACCTGTTGGGCACGGATATTTTCGGCCAATCCGTGTTGCGCAAGACTCTTTACGGGGCAAAGATTTCACTCACAGTCGCGCTGCTGGCGTCGCTTCTGTCGGTCGCGATCGGCGTGCCCCTCGGCGCAATCGCCGGTTACTTCGGAGGACTGATCGACGAACTGATCGTCTGGCTGTATTCCACGCTCAGCAGCATCCCGGGATTCCTGCTGATTCTGGCGTTCGCGTTTGTATTGCGTGAAAAGTTACCCGGCATCTCGGCGGTCTATCTGGCCCTGGGCCTGACCAGTTGGGTCGGACTCTGCCGACTGATCCGTGGCGAGGTGCTCAAGCATCGCGATCGCGACTACGTCACCGCGGCAGTGGCCTACGGTGCCAGTCGGTCGCGCGTCATCTTCAGACACGTCGTGCCCAACGTGACACACCTGATCCTGATCGATTTCTCTTTGCGTTTCGTCGGCTTTATCCACGCCGAGGTTATCCTCAGCTACCTCGGCCT
>CAUYYV010000083.1:0-11437 GCA_963577075.1 Phycisphaerae bacterium | reverse complement strand
CAGTTTCGCGTGCTGTCGATCAATCCAACCGATCGCAAGATCAGCCTATCGCTCAAGGCAGTGGACCACCCACGGACGCCCCCGCAAGAGAGGTCCGCGGCCACGGCGCGTGATGATCGGTCCGCCAAACCCAAGCAAAAGCAACACGATCCGTCACTCAAGGGTGGCATGGGCAAATCCGGTGCCATGGGAACGGGACTGGGCGATCTGAAACTGTAACCCACGGCACGAGTACTGCGTGGTCTGTATCAAGCTTGCCCTGAGCCGCGGTCATAATTCTGATCCTTGTTGCACGTTCGGACAACCATGCGCCAGCACCTGCCAAATCTTCTGACCGTGCTTCGTCTAATTTTGGCCGCGGTGTTTTTCGTCGTGCTGAATCAATACCGCTACGGACACAACGCGGCGACATGGCCGCTGTGGTACTCCACGGCTCTTTTCATTCTCGCGTCAATCACGGACTGGCTCGACGGTCACCTGGCGCGCAAATGGCGGGTTGAGACCACGTTCGGGCGGATCATGGACCCATTTTGTGACAAGGTACTGGTAATCGGCGCATTGATTTATCTGGCCGGAGCCCGGTTTGTCGACCCGAAGATGGTCCAACAGGGCGAATTCCACACCATGGTCAGCGGTATCTACCCGTGGATGATCGCCGTCGTGCTGGCCCGTGAACTTCTGGTCACCGGCATCCGCGGTGAGATGGAGTCACGCGGCATGCAGTTTGGCGCCAAGCTCTCCGGCAAGCTCAAGACCATTGTGCAACTGGCCGCCATTCCAATCATCCTGGCGATCGTCGCGCTTGACCCGCACACGCCCGATCACCGATGGATGACCATCGTCCGCACGGTACTGGTATATGCAACGGTGGTCGTAACGGTGGCCAGCGGCACACCCTATATCATCAGCGTTGCCATCTCGATGCGCAATCAGAATGACAATCGGTGATGTGAGGGCGCCGTCATGCCAGCCGCTTCGTGGCGACCGTGCCATCCTTGGTGGTTTTGACGTCGTAGCCGGCGTCAATCAGCCTCTGCCGAATCGCATCGGCCGCTGCGTAATCCTTGTTGGCTCGGGCGGCGTCGATTTCTTGACAATCACCGAACATGGCAGATTTAGCATCCCTTACAAGTGCGTTGCTGAGACCGATGCCAAGTACCGAATCAATGGCTTCAAGTACCTTCACTGATTCGTCTGCATTCGGATGATCGGAACCAACCCATTTAAAAAGAACACTTAAAGCGCCGCTGATATTAAGATCGTCGGCCAACATCTTCTTGAAATCGGCAATGACTGGATGCGATACGGTGCATTCATCGAAGCGACCTTCCCCCCGCTCGCGAACATCAAGCCATAGATTATGCAGCCGACTGATCGCCGAGGCCGCATCTTTGATCCTCTGTTCCGTGAAGTTCAGGTTCGAGCGGTAATGCGTGCTCATCAGGGCCAACCGAAGCACAGAAGGATCGACGGGACTGCCTGTAATTTTTCCTTCGAGCACATCGCGTATCGTGTAAAAGGTTCCCTTGCTCTTGGACATCTTCTCACCTTCGACAAGAAGATGGCGCGAATGCAACCAGAAACGTGCAAACAGGTCGTTACCAGTAACACCACAGGCTTGCGCGATCTCGCACTCGTGGTGGGGAAAGATGTTGTCCTCGCCACCGCTGTGAATATCAATCACATCTCGGCCCAGAACGCTGCGCGCCATGCTTGAGCACTCGATGTGCCAGCCAGGATAGCCTACACCCCACGGCGAGTCCCACTTCATAATGTGGGACTTGTCGGGCTTCCACAGCAGAAAGTCAGCCGGGTGACATTTAACTGCCTGATTGGCGTCCACAATGCGCCCACCGGCGCCGCTGCGCAGTTTGTCCAACGTGTTGCCGGACAGCTTGCCGTACTCGGGGAAGCTCTCCACGCGGTAGTACACCGCACTGTCCGAGGCAACGTAGGCGTGATCGGCCTCGATCAATCGTTTGATGTCCTGCTGCATCTGCGTGATGTGCTGCGTGGCGCGGGGCATATGCTGCGGGTATTGGCCGGCAACTTTCAGGCCCAAAACACGGGCGTCATCCAGAAAGGCGTCAATATAAAACTGGGCCACCTGATACGGATCGCTCGGATCAGAGACGGCGTCATTGGGAACAGTGCCGGCCTTTTTCGCATCCTTGATGCGTTGCATCGCGACCTGCATCTTGTCTTCGCCGCCCCCGTCGGCCAGTTCATCCTCGGTCATGTGTCCGACGTCGGTGATGTTCATCACCTGATGGACCGTGTAACCGGCTAGCTCCAGAAACCGGCGCAGCACGTCGGCAAACAGCAGCGTCTTGAAGTTGCCGATGTGAGAAAAGTCGTATACCGTCGGCCCACAGTTGTACATATACACGTTGGGCGGATCGATTGGCGCGAATGTTTCGAGCCGATGAGTCAGTGTGTTGTAGAAGCGGATTTCCATTGCGCGGCAAGTGTAGCAGGGCGGGCGGCGGAATCCAGCACGCTATTGACCGCCATTCCCACCGTTGCCGGGCACTTCAAGCATCTCAACACGAATGCGGTCGACCTTTGTGCGCGTGGCGGCGGTGACGGTGACGCGGACATTACCGAACTCGAAACTCTCACCCTCTTCGGGGATGTGCCCCAGGCTCGAAAACACGAAACCCCCGACCGTGTCGTACCCATCGTCTTCGGGCAGTTTCAGGTCAAGCTCGTCATTGAGGTCATCGATATAAACACGTGCATCGACCTCCACAATGCGGTCGTCAATGCGGCGAATGGACGTATCGTCACCGGCCGGTTCGTACTCATCGTGAATCTCGCCGACGATCTCTTCGAGGATATCCTCGATCGTGACCAGTCCTGCGGTGCCGCCGTACTCGTCAAGCACGATTGCCATGTGAACTTTCAGCTTCTTGAAATCGGAAAGAAGGTCGGCCACCGGCTTGCTCTCCGGCACCATGAATGCCTCGCGCAACACGGCGTCCATCTCCCACGGTTGACCGTTGGCGATGTAGCGGATCATGTCCTTGGCGTAGAGAATCCCTACGATCTGGTCGAGGTTTTCGCCGTACACGGGCATGCGGCTGTGGCCCAGGTCAAGAATAGTGGCCTTAACCTGCTCAAGTGTCGCCTGCTGCTCGATACCCTTGACATCGATGCGCGGCGTCATGATCTGGCCTGCCGTCGTCGAGCGCAACTCGATCACGCCCTCGAGCATATCCTTCTGATCTTCGTCGACGGCGGCGTCCGCATTGTGATCTTCGACCACGGAAAGAATTTCTTCGGTAAGCCGTTCGTCGACGTCTACCGCCTCGTTTTCGCTGCCGGTCAAGCGACGGACGATCGGATCAAGCAGGTCCAACAGGCTGGCGACGGGCATAAACACGGTCAGGCAAGCGTTGAGCAAGGGCATCGACCTCACGAGCAACTTTTCCGGATGGTATCGCGCCACGCTGACGGGGATCGCCACGGCGAAGACGCTGATGATAAGCCCCGTGACCACGAATGAGACAACGTATTTCAGCCAGAGTTCGCTCGGTGCATCTGTGGCCGTCTCGAACATGTACAGGATCGACAACAGCACCACGAGACTCAACGTTGCCCGTAGCGTGCCGGTCATCAACAGCAACTTTGAGGATTGCTCGATAAATCGGTCGAACCGGTCGGCCTGACCACGCTTCTCGAGCAGGTCTTCGAGTTTCGACTTGCTGAATATTCGCAGCGCACTGGAGCAGGCGGCAAAGAAGCAACTAAAGCTCACCGCGGCCAGGGCCAACCAGAATACGGTACTAATCAACGCGGCACCCTCCGGCGTGATAGATCGTTCCGACCCCGGCGGCGGTCAGCAACTCGTCCTCACGCGTGTGCATCGCCGCCGCAGATTGCGGATCGTGATCGTCGTAACCCATCAGGTGCAGCAGACCATGGACGGCGTAGAGCAGAATCTCGTCGCGAGTGTCGTGACCGCGTGCGACAGCCTGTCGGGTCGCTTCATCGATGCAAACGACAACGTCGGCTTCCAGCGGGGCATCGCGGTGGTCACGGTGGTCAAACGTCAGCACATCCGTCGTACCCGTGCCCCCGTGATACCGAGCGTGCATTTCGCCCATGACCCGTTCGTCGACGACCGCCACGGTGAGCGTACCCCGCCCAGCGCCGGCAAGAGCGGCGATGCGGGATAAGCGAACCGGCAGATAACCATGCAGCAATGGGTCGGCGTTCGCCGCCTCGATCTTCAGCACAATGCGGCAGAACCCTGGCCGCGCGGCAGGGGCCGGCTTACTGGCGGGGTCATCGCCCTCAGCTGCCTGCTCTTCGCCGCCAATGGCAGAGAGATCGATCGAACCACTCAATTCGGATGTGCATTTGCCTGACTGAGCCAACAATGCTGTCTTGCCTTCCGGTATCAGTCAACTGACCGTACCTATCATAATCATAGCCACAATCCACCCTGCCGCCAAGCACAATTTTCCCTGCCTCGAGTCCACCAGATTTATCCACCACATTATGTAAGGCGGAACCATCACTATAAGAACATTATAATTAACATGTTACGCCAATGGACTACAGGGGTCGCCGGCAAGAACGGCCCTTGATGATCGTCACGCAATTGCCCTTGTCGCTGAACTCAACCTTGCTCATATACGCATGCATGAGCATGATGCCGCGCCCGTGTGGTTTATCCAGATTCTCATCGAGCGTCGGGTCGGGCACGCTATTGCGGTCAAAACCATCACCCTCATCGCGTACCGAGATGGACACGGTCTCGTCACTGATTTCGTACTCAATGACGATCTGCCTGTGCGGGTCCTCGTGGTTGCCGTGGCAGATCGCGTTGGCGATCGCTTCATCCAACGCCAAGTGAATAGCAAACTGGGCGTCGGCGCTATAGCCGTGCGCTGAGACCTCCGGCAGCACGGTTTCATGCACCTTCTGGACATCCGACACCCGGCTGGCGATCGTTAGTTGCTTCATCGGTTCGGCCGGCTTGTCTCGGCTTTTCTCCGCCCACTGGCACGTCCCGAAAACGATTAGCTGAAGCTCTCGATTGCTTCGGCGACACTATCGTAAATCTTGAACAGTTTGTTCAATTTTGTGATGGCAAATACCTCGTAAATATGCGAGCGGATGTTCGAGAGCCGAAGCTGACCCCCTTTTTGCTTGATCTTATTGTTGATCGCGATCAGCGTCCCCAGCGCTGCCGACGACAGGTGTTCAACGTTCTCAAAATTGATCAAGACCCTCGGGTTGCTCGACCGGTCGATGACGTGGCCTATCTCCTTGCCGATCTGCTGGATGCTGGCTTCCTCGAGGATATTGCGATCGAGGAAACGAATGCGCGCCACATCATCGCTCTGCTCGATTATCAGGCGTGACTCATTTTCAGCCATCGAGGCTAAATCCTGGCATGGAATACGTGGAAACGGTAGGCATCGTCCGGGTTTATGTCAAACAGACCGCTGCGACGAATGATCATCATATTCAACGGACACGACCGTATTGGCCTTGCCGTGCTGGACCGCCCAGAGCGCGGCGTATTTCAATTGCGTGCTCACCGCCGCTTTCTGAGCGATCAACAGACCGAATGATCCGTCAAGCAGCCCGCGTTTGAGCACGAAGAACTTGATAAACGCAAACATCGGCCTCAACAGAAGGTCCAACATCGAACACCGCCGGCCCTGACGATGCATCTGCCTCGCCACGTCAAGCAACCGTTCATCCAAGCGACTGCCCGAGAAATAGTCGGCAAACCCTGCCTCGCTGTGCTTCTTGTGGATCAGCCAGCCGCGAAGCTTGCGCACCCGAGACGGATGCGATGCGGTACGGGTGTCGTGAAGTACCTGGTCGGTCCAGGTACAGCGTCGGCGATGGAAAATCCGAGTCAGGTAGTCAGGCCACCAGGATCGCACGTACCGGCCCATCACATAATTGCGCCGCGGCACGAGCAGCAGGTCACAATCGGCTATCTGCTCGTCGCTCATCGATGCCAGTTCCGAGGCGAGTTGGGCCGAGCATTCCTCGTCACCGTCGAGAAAAAACACCCAGTCATGGCTGCATACGTCCGCGGCGAACCGCTTCTGCCCGGTGTGGCCCCGCCAAGGCTCAACCATGAACCGGTCGGCGTACTTCTGCGCGATTTGTGCCGTGCCATCGTCCGATCCCGAATCGATCACGATCAGTTCGTCAGCCCATTGGGCCGACCGGCACGCCTGCTCGATCGTGCCATGGCAGTTGACGCAACAGATGACAATGCTTATTTCAGTCATGCTGGCTATTTTACAGCCCATACCGGTAATGACGAGCCGAGGCGACGCCCGTCCACAGACCCCGGCTGGCACTGTCGATCGGTGACGTTATACTCTGGTTGAGGCCATGTAGCATGGAGGCATACCATGACCGGATCATACAAGCTCGCATTTCTGGCAGCCGCCACCGTTTGTGCCGTCATCATCGGATTTTCAACCCTGCGTGAGCAGCCCCCTGATGAGCCGCCACTCGATCCTGTTCCACCACCCCTTGCAACCACCATTGCGCAGGAGCGATCCACCGGCACGTTGCCGCTGGCAGACAGGATCAACCGGACGATCGCGCGTGCCAATCGTGATCGCTCCGTGACAAAAAAAAATACGCCCGCGTCGGCGCCCGGCGAGAAGCAACCGGCACTCGCCGACGGAAAACCGCCCGTGCGCACGTACGGCTTGCAACCACCGAGTCTGACGGCGACCTCGGCGTTTGCGTACCGCAATCGTATCGTGAACACTGCCGAGTCGAGTACTGCGACCGACACGACAACCGCCGGCCCCACAACAGTAACGACACGGGTTGCCATGCCATCGCCTCCCACCCCGCGGCCAGTCCGCGCCACCACAGGTTCATCGTCGTACACGCCACACACAATCAAAGCGGGTGATACGTTCAGTACGCTGGCGGTCCACGCGTACGGGCTGGAAAAATACTGGGTCAATATCGCCCGCGCCAACAACGGTGTGGATCCACACCGGCTAAGACCCGGGCAGGTCATCAGGTTGCCGGACATGGCCAGTTTGCAAAAGCGTGCCAGGCCGGCGCTGCCGACTGGTGGGCGCAAAACGCACGTCGTGCGCAGCAGTAACACGCTGTGGACTGTTGCACAGCAGTACTATGGGACGGGGGACAAATGGCCCCTGATTTATCACGCCAACCGCGGCGTGATCGGTTCGGACCCCGGCAAACTCGAGGTCGGCATGAGTCTTGTCATACCGATCGCGATGGCTGGAGCGTCCAACGAATAAGTCGTTCAGGACCAACCGGAACTGTAGGCACTCTGCTAGGCAGCAGTAAGAAGAGACAATGAAGCGGCGCGCAAAGCTACTTACAAAGAAGCTGGCGCTGTCGGCGGCGGCACTGGCAACGGTGTTGCTCGTCATCGAGGTCGCCTTTCGTCTGTTAGGAGTGTCCGGCGAGTTCCATCAGTCGCGAGTGGATGTCGTGTACCGACACCCGGATGCACCCAGAGAAGTCTTGGCCCACGGGTTCCAGCCTCACTCATTTATCCGAAGCCAGTACGACTCCGATCCTCGCGGCTATTTTGGACCGGACAAAACCATCTATCATCGGTTTAATTCCGTGGGTTGGCGTGACGGCGAACACGTCACCGCAAAATCGCCTGGCACGTATCGGATTCTTGGCCTGGGTGACAGTTACCTGTATGGCCAGGGCGTCCGCCACGAGAACATCTGCTTGACTAGACTGCAGGTCCTGTTGAGCAAGACCTTCCGCAACGTGACGATCGAGACGATCAACACCGGGCTGTCGGGAGCGAACACGGCTTTCCAGGCCGAACTGTTGCGCCATCGAGGACTGGACTACGACCCAGATCTCGTCATCGTGCATTTCGTCCTCAACGATGTTGAAAAAAGCCTCGAAGCGCTCAAGCAACGCGGGCCAAGGGTCGAGTTCGTCGGCAATTACCTGAGCATCTACGATAAGCCCGATGTTCTATCAAAATACTCAAACCTCTGGGCATGGGCGCGACAGCGATATCTGCGCCAGGTGCACGGGCGGGCGTACCTGAATCAATGCCTCGAAAGCTTTCAGCAGGATAGCAGCAAATGGGCGCAGTGCGGACGCGCCCTATCCGACATCCAGCGCATCTGCCAGGAGCACGGCGCCCGCATGCTGGTGGTGATCTTTCCATTCTTTGTGAATCTCGACGAGGACTATCCGTTTCAGCCCATCCACGACGTCGTCCGACGGTTCTGCGAATCGAGCGGTATTGACGTCATCGATCTGCGTGACCATTACCGTGACTACAACGGTCCGGAACTCTGGGTCCATCCAACCGATCAACATCCCAACGAGATTGCGCATGGCATCGCCGCTGACACGATAGCCGATTACATCACGGCTCGGCCCGAGCACTTTCGCCTGCCAACTGCCGGGGCCGGGCATCACGACGGGCCTGAATAAGTACTCCAACCGCGGGTTCGGCTTACAATTGGCCGAACTCTTTACCCGACCGCACCGCCGATGTAGCATTCTCACATGCCGCTCTTGCCAGTGGCTGACGGTCCCGAAACCCGTCACGTGAATGTGGCCGCAATGTCATCCAATTCGCAGTCCAACCAAGTCAAGTGCAAACACTGCGGCGAGGCGAATCCCGTCGATGCGGTGTTCTGTGTGGCTTGTGGCGGGCCGGTGCAGATCAAGTGCTTTCAATGCGGAGCGATGAACCTGAGCACCACGACCTACTGCTCCGATTGCGGCGCCAATCTCGATGAGTACGAACAGGCGAGTCAGTGCCTGGACCGTGTCATGCAGTTCATGCTGAAGGAGGACCACGTCGCAGCGGCGCAGGAGGCCGAGCGCGGCCTGGAGCATCACCACAGTTTCAACAAGGAACTGCGGACCTATCGCCAGCAGGCGTTGGAGATCATCGAGGGTTGTCGTGCCTACATCGCCGAGTGCTTCGACAAGGCCCGCCGCGAATTGATACATCGTCAATTTGTCGTGGCGCGTGGGCAACTGGACATCGCCGACAATACGATCGCGCGCGAGCCCGGCGCCGCAGACATGGCTGGCGACGCCGGCACGATCCGCGCCGAGGTCGACCGCATCGCCGAGGACCATCGCACCCGACTTGGGCAGGCCGACCGACTCAAACAGCAGGGATGTTTGCGCAGAGCCGCGAGCATTTACACGACACTGGTCAACGATTTTCCGTGGGACAAGCTGTTGCCTTCCAGGCTCGATGAGGTGAAGGTGGGTTTGACGCAGGCCGATCAACTCACCGACCGGCTTGAGAATGCGATTGCCAACCGTGACTTTCGCACAGCGCTGAAACTCTGTGAGCAAGTGCGTGCGATCGAGCCGGATCACCCACAGGTCGGTGACCTGCAAACGCTGGCGCGGTCTTACCAACATGAATACGACGCCGCCCTGCGTGGCGCCGAAGCAAGCCTCAAGTCAAGCCAGTTAGCCCAGGCGCTTGACGAACTACGCGCTGTGGTGAAACGGTATCCGACCGACGAGAAGGCCAAAACGGAAGCCTCTATGCTCGAGCTTCGGATCGACGCGATCGAACTTTACGATAACGCGCGGCAGGAACGTTACCTGTCCCGCGCAATCCACGCCTGGCAACAGATCATCCGGGAGATTCCCGACGATGCCCAAGCCACGGTCGCGCTGGCCAAACTCGAGCCGATGCTCGAGCAGCGACGGCGGCGAAGGGTCGGCCGCACCGTGGCGGCCGCGCTGATCGTGGCGGTGGCATCCGCCCTGATCGGGGCGTTGACGCTGATACGCCAGACCAACGCTGACTACCGTGATCGCGCCCGTGAACTGCTGGCAAACGACAAGTCCGAAGACGCCCAACGCGAACTTGACCGGATGTGGCCCATCTTCACCGCTGATCGTCAGCAGATCGAGGACACGATCAAACGGTCTAGGATCGAACTAATCCTGCAAAAGTCAAGGGATGCGGCCGATGCGGCGCGCACGCGCGCGGTTGAGGCAGGCGCTGTCGATCACGCCGTCACTCTCTGGGAATGGGCGGAAAACTTCACCGGCGAAGCAAGGCGAGCAACAAAGCAAAAAAACGCCGCCGACGCCGAGCAGCATTGGCTGACCGCGGAACTCGCGTATGACGCTGCCGAAGCCAAGGCTAAATATGAGTTATATCTCGCTTCGATTGATCCGCCACTGCTCAACCTCCTCGATCAATCCCGATGGCGAACCGTGCAACGGCACGTGCGCGATGCCGAGGCCGGGGACGACAACTTCGAGCTAATCACCAACGCATACCGTCACGCTGCCGAGTTGCTGACCGCAGCCCACGAGAAGGCACAGGGCGTTGGGGATCAACAGTCGTAGCACCTCACGAGGTCATGTAGCAAACCACTTTAGCCGTTCACCTTAATCATTGTGGCTGGCGCGCAACCGCGTACTGAGGCGCAGCAGCAATTGGACCCGCTCGAACTCGTCGAGCACCTCGTGCAGCACCTCATGCACAGGATCCTCAGGCGGCAGCGTGACAACGTTGGCCAGTTCGCCCAGCGCTTTGCGCGCCATCGACCGGTACCGACTGAGCGTGCGATCGCCGAACCACGCCACCGGCTCAAAATCCTCAGCCATGAACCATGTCACCGGCACGCGAAAGCCCTGGTTGATCGTTGCCTTGACGATCAGCGATGCGTGCGCATCGCTGCGAAGCAGGAAGCGCAGGTCGATATTCTCGGGATTGGCTTCGGCAATCCTCTCCATGGCAGAGCCCTGAAGGGCGCAGTCGCCGCACCACGTGCCTGTGAGGCAGAGCACATGCATCTTGCGAGTAAACGACTTGACCAGGTCATTCTGCCCACTGGTCAAATGGAGTTGGCTATAACGTTGCTCCCACGGCGGACGGTGACCTTCCGGATCGCCCAGCGCGACGAACTTGCCATAGGGCAGCGCCTCGTTGAACTTGCCGGCCAGCATGTCGCGATCCATCAGCATGAGTTATTCCTGTTCAATGACCCCGTCAATTAGATAGTTACAGATGCCCAAGGCGTGCAGCAGATCGCCGCCACGGTCGGGTGCAGGCCGATCACACTGGCACCAACCGGGCGCGCCTTCGACGAACGGTTTTGTCCGCTGGTAAAAGTCGCGCAGGGCCGGCTCGTAGGCGAGATGCGCCAAATCACGTTGCGGCCCGGACAATTGGCGACCCTCGGCCGGCGCGCCGTCGGCCAGCGTCACGCAGATGTTGAACGTCTGATCGAAATAGCACCATCGCCCGTCGAGCAGCACCTCCGTCGCAGAGTGGGCTGCCTTGCCGTTGTCGTGGTAGACAAAGCACAACCGCGCCGGCAGAGCGGTCACCTCGCACAGGGCGATGAACACACGCGCCTGCTCATTGCACCAGCCAATACCCGAATCGATAATTTGTTCCTCCGTCATGGCTCGGTTGGGCGGCAAGGGC
>CAUYYV010000082.1:0-11534 GCA_963577075.1 Phycisphaerae bacterium | reverse complement strand
CAATGCCCTCGCATCCGGCCAGCCGAGGGTGGGACCAACGAACATGCGCGCCGTTGCAACGACGACCAACACGATAAATAACGCGGCGATCAGGCAAATGATGTGCCGGGTAGCGTGGCGGTTCTGGTCGGCCAGACGCGGCCGCAACGTGTCAATCGGATTTGGTCGTGACATCGTCGGCCGTATTGTCGGTTATACCCGGGTCGTCATACTTATCTTCGTCAGACAACAGGTCGTCAAATCTGTCGGCCAGGTCGGGATGAATCGCCTTGGCCATGGCCACCCCGATGCGCACAAGTGACGTACTCGGCAGCAGCACCAGCGGATCATTAATCAGCGTAATGCGATTGTTCTTCACCGCCGGGATATCCAAGTCGCGGAACGGGGCCAGGCGGGGATCCTTGTTGATCGACTTGAGCGGCGGCGCATTGGGCATCAGCATCAGGATGACGTCCGCATTGGTCTTGCCCAACATCTCCTTGTCCAGCGTCGGGGCGCCGCCCCTGAATGAATCGGCCGCGTTGCGGGCGCGGAGGAACATCGACATGGTGTTGTCAAGAACCTCCTGCTCGCCAACCACCTGCACCGGATTGGACTCGATGACCAGCAGCACACGCGGCCGCCTACGCCTATCTTCATCGACGATATCCGAGAGGCTGGCAAGCTTCTTGAGGAAACGATCGTTTCGCAGATTTAATCCTTCGTTCACCCTGGAAAGAATGGTTGAAACACTCAATGCCTGGTTTAGTTTACGATTTGCATTCACATCGTCGCTGCTCCAGATCAGGGCAACAACGTCCTCGATGTTCCCGGGATACGGATATGTCATTAACAGGAAACCCTGCTGCTCGGCCAGGTCGCGCAGATACTCAAGCGGCGTACCGTCGCCGTGCAGGAGCAGGACGATCGCCGGATCGGCCGCGATGATGGCCTCGGCGCTGAACTGGGGGTAAGGCCCGACCGTGGGCAGTCCTTCGGGTGCAGCGTAATCGTTCTCGGCGACCGCCACGAGCAGATCGGCAGCGCCGAGGTCCACGATGATCTGCGTCAGGGCCGGCGCAAGTGAAATGACGCGTGTCTTGCTCGCCGGTACCGGTGCCGGCTCGTCGCCACGCTCGCAACCGGGCAACATCATCACCGATATCGCCAGCGCCAGTGCTCTCCACGGCTGGATTAGCTTTGCATACCGCATTGACCGCGATCCCCTATGTGGTTGGCTCGGACTGATCGGCGGGCTCGACCTTGTCCGGCACCAAGGCCGCCGCGTCGCTGACCAACTCGTCCGGTGAAGCATCGGTGATCACCATGTCAAAATCCTCGCCGTCCGCCGCGCGGCGGAGCAACAGATATATCCATGTATTGACGCTGCAATAGAAACTGATCGCATACGCGGCCACCATCACCACCAGCAACAACGACCAGACGTACACCAAGGCCGCGGCGACTTTCGCCGACGCGTCCAACCGCGACCAGTCAACCTCGTACGCCAGTTGATCGATCTGCGGCCGAGGCAGGATAGCGTCGAAATGGGTTCGTGCACCGGGCAACGCTTCCGTGACCCACACACCGGTGAAACGATGGACCACCGACATCACCAGAAAAACCACCAGCCCGACAAACAGATACGTGATCGCGCCATAAATCAACGCGACAAGGTTGTAGAACACCAATTGCCAAGGGCGAAAGAACACATAATGAAATGTGCGGCTGATCGCGTCGAATGCATCGGTGCCCTCGACCGCGATGGCAGGATAAAGCAGGTTCGCACCGCCGGTCAGCCCAATGAGAATCAGGGCGATCACCAGTCCACCAACCAGCCACAGCCCGAACAGCACGGCAGCGACGATATCCGTCACGTACCAGTTAAACAGAAGCCCGCCCACCGCCATGACCAGCGCAACCAGCAACACCAGGATCAGGGGAATCAACGGCGCCAGGAAGAACCACACCCACCGACCACGTGCAAACGCCAGCGCATCGGTCACTGCCATCGACTCGTCCCGCGTCGCCTGCAACGCCGCCATCCTGCAGATGGCTCCCCCCAACAGCGCCCATAACGCCATCGCGCCCAGCATCCACACGCACATGAACGCCAGATGTCTGCCAAACATCCAACCAGGCAGCACGATCACAAGGTCGCGTAACGCACCGACCACGGTCTGGTTGTCGTGCGTGCCCGATGCCAGGTTCGTAAGCCCGAACTGGAACGATGAAGCAGACTGCACCAATCTGCGAAATGCTTCGATCTTGAACTTCAGGGCAGCCTCGAAGATACCACGCAGCCGCAACGCCTTGATTTGGCCGATACGATCAGCACGCTGAACGCGCAGCCCAGATTCGGCGTCAGGTTGCTCGTAAATAATTCGCCGATAGTGCTCGCTCACGTCCGACTTGGCCGCTTCGAGCACACGGTCAAGACTCGGGGCATCAGAGGGCTTCTTCGCCCGCAGGCGCATCAGCTTGGTGTATTCCTTCTTTTGATCCACCGAGAGGAATCCGAGCGCAGCGTCGAGTTCATCAAATACCACGTTTTCACGATTCTCCAGCCACCGATCAAACCGCTCGGTGGACCGCTCGGCATAGGCTTGCAATTCACCGGAATAGACCCGGGAACCGAACGCGAAATCGAGCACGCAACCAAACAGGTACAGCAACACGACCAATACCAGCGCCAGCAGCAACTTGGGCGGGTGGATGGCCATGCGGAACGACCGAAACATGCTGGCAAATGGCAATGCCGAGGCCCAGTCGATCTGATCGACCCGAACGGGATGGTTTTCTTGTGCCATGGGATGTTACTCCGTTTCGGACACGATCGTGGCGTCCCCAATCGACGTCGGGGCAGCACCCTCTTCAATGGCTGAAATCTTCGCCACGCGCCGGGCATGACGACCTCCTTCGAACTCCGTGGTCAGCCAGGTACGAACGATCCGGTGAACAATTTTCTGTCCGAGCAGGTCGGCAGGCAGGCACAACACGTTAGCGTCCGCGTGGCGTCGGCTCAGTTCGGCACCGATCTCATCGTGCACCAGCGCGGCACGCACCGATCTGACCTTATTGGCCGCGATGCACATGCCGATGCCGATGCCATCGATGAGCACGCCGTACTCACATTTGCCCGTCGCAACCTGGTGCGCTACGGCGTGGGCGAGATCCGGGTAATCACAGGTGCGGCCACCGCTGAAACCTAAATCGATCACCTCGTACTCCTGCTGAACAAGCCATCCAGCAAGGTGATCGCGCAGTTCGCTGCCACGGTGGTCGGCGCCGATGGCTATCTTCACGGCTGCTGCTCCTTGATACGGTCCTCAAGCCGGTTGCGAATCAACTCCGCACACCGCTGATAGCTGGTCGTATCCGTACCGACGGGGTCGTGGATGTCATCGGTCGGGTCAAGCGTCTTAACCCTGTCCGACGCCGACGGGATCATCGCCAGCACCATTTCGCGGTGAGCGGCAGTCATACAATAGATGACATCCGCTTCGTGGATCAACTCCGGTGACAGCGACCTCGAACGGTGGCTGGACAGGTCCAATCCCATGCGTTGCATCGCCTCGATGGCCTCCACGCTGGCCGGCGCCCCCTCGGTGGCGAAAGTACCGGCGGATTTGACGTCCAGGCCGGCCCCCTCCAACTCGTCGGGTTTGAGCCCACGCCGATCCGCCAAAAGCTGCCTGCCGACCTGCTCGGCCATGGGTGACCGGCAGGTGTTGCCGCTGCAGACCAGCAACATCGTCCAACGCAACAACTTGCGAATGAAACGTTCATCATACACGCCGGCACGCTCGACGGTGATCTTGGTCGTGCCCGTCGTGGCCGTGCTGACACGCACGATGGTCGAGGCCTTGGAATACCGACAGCGACCACCGTCGACGATCAACTCCGCTTCCCCGCCCACGGCCGCGGCCGCGGCCGCGGCGTCGTGGGGCGGCGGCTGGCCCCGGCGATTGGCGCTACTGGCGATCACCGGAGCGTCGATCGAATCGAGAATCTGGCGCGCCAGCGGGTCGTCCGGGCAGCGCAATCCCACCGTGTTGTGATGGTACAGCCACGAACGCGCCTCCCCTTTCAACTCCAATGCCCGGAGTTTCGACTCGATCACCTCGTCCCTGACATCGACAATCAGCGTCACCGGACCGGGAAACACCTTGCTCACCAGGCGGCGCAACATGGGTCGGCCCAGATCAACATATCGCTCGACAGCGCCCGGACTACCCATGTGGATGGTAAACGGCTGCGCCTGCCCGCGATCCTTGAAGGCCCTCAATGCGTTGTATCCCTTTAAGCTCGCCGCCGACGCACCGATGCCGTACACCGTCTCCGTTGGGAACGCTACCAGCCCGCCGCCGGCCAGCACCTGTCCCGCGCGCCGCGCTATCTGCTGACGCTTCTCCACATCATCCTGTTCGATTGTTACGATCTGCATTGCTGCTGAATATTATCATCGCCCCATGGCGTTAAAGGCAAATGAGCCATTTCTTGCAGACTAAACTGCCGAATCATCATCGGGCGTAATACACCCCCCAATACCTTGGTCGACCTTGTCGGTCCATGTGCTCATGTTTTCGTCGCGGGCGTGGGCTCTTGCCCAATCGGGGCCGGGGCAACGACAGTTTAGGTGACATGACGCACACGAAATGGCAGGGCGCTCTTTTCGCCGCCCGGGGCAATCCGACCCCGTCGTTCGCTAACGACCCTTTGAGCCAGAGTTCGACGGCCGCGCTGCCGGGCGTCCTATTCCGTACGTGGCGGCGGTAGAATTCATTGCTGCGGTTGCCATGCCCTGCCCGTACAACGCCAGCAAACAGGATACGCCGGTGCTTTATTCTGATGCCGTCGAACACCACTGTTGCGGTGACGGCCCGATCAATTGAGGTCACGAGCAGGTGTTAAATGTCTAGTTGACCCATTACCTGACGGGCTCACCGGGCGTGCCGCTTATCCAGTTTCACATCTTTGCCACTTGAATCACGAAAAATTCACCACAAAAGTGGGAAATGATGACCGACATCTTGTCGGCTGAATTGAAACGGATAGACTTGAGCTTGATTTGATCGTAATAGTTGCACAACGGTTGGGTGGTTTGTGCGGCCCCACCGGAACCTCAAAACATGTCTCCCCTTCGAAAAACAAGATCGCCGGGACTACGCAACACCGACTATCCTGACCCGTCCAACTGGTCGTTGATCCGCCGGCTCGTCGGACTGGCATGGCTGCACCGTTGGCACTGCCTACGCGTGCTGACCTTTCAAATCCTGCTGGTGATCATGACGCTCTGCGGGCTGAGTATGACCGGGCTGGGCGTGGACTATATCCGCCACGTGATGGACAAGGGGTCCCGGCCGCCGCAGTGGTGGTTCGACATGGCGCCGCCAGCGGGCTGGCCGCCCATGGTCGTCATCAGCGTGTACATCGCCGGCGGCATTATTCTGCTGGTCACCACGCGGTCGCTGCTCAACTACCTCCGCATGGTAAGCGTGACGCAATTGATCCAGCAGAAGGTCACCGTCATGCTTCGCCAGAAAGTCTACGACAAACTGCAGCGACTCAGTTTTCGCTTTTTCGACCAGAACGACGGAGGCACGATCATCAACCGTGTCACCAACGACGTGCAAATGACGTCGAAATTCCTGTCGATTGTGCTGCTGGCCCTGTTCGAGGTCATCGTGACCCTGTCGCTGTACGTCGGGTTCATGGCCAGCATCCACGTACCATTGACGCTGGCGGTGATGGCGACGACACCTGTGCTGTGCATCGTGACGTTTATTTTCACACGGCTGATTCGCAAGGAGACCAAGGTCTGGCTGCAGTTGCGTGACAAGCTGGTTTCGACGCTGTCGGAGAACGTACAGGGCGTCCACGTGGTCAAGGGCTTCGCCCGCCAGCAGGAGCAGATCGAGCGTTTTGGCCACGACAACGAAGCCGTCCACGACCAGCAACACCGGATCTTCTGGCTGACCAGCATCTTCGGCCCGCTGGTGACCTTCATGACACAGATCAACCTGGTGGTGATCTTCGCTTACGGTGGCTACCTGGTCGTGCTGTACGAGTCGGACCCGCTGCGCGGAATTCCCCTAGGCAGCGGCCTGCTGGTGTTCGCGACGCTGGCCACACAGTTTTCCACGCAGATCCAACGGGTGGCGATAATGGCCAACAAGGCCCAGGAATGCCTCACATCTGCCGATCGCGTGTTCGAGATTCTCGACACACCGTTGGAGATTCAGAGCCCGCCCGATGCAGTGCTGGTGCCGCGGGCGCGGGGACGGGTGCGGTTTGAAGCAGTCCGTTTCGGCTACCGTCCCGAAGAGACGGTGCTGCACGACATCGATTTTGACGTCGAACCGGGCGCCTGTGTGGCAATCGTCGGACCGACCGGTGCGGGCAAGACGACGCTGCTGTCGCTGATCCCGCGGTTCTACGATCCGATTTTCGGACGCATCATGCTCGACGGTACCGACCTTCGACAACTCGACCTCGACGACCTGCGTCGCAACATCGGGCTGGTGTTTCAGGAGAGCTTCCTGTTCAGCAACTCGGTGGCTGCGAACATTGCTTTCGGTCATCCGGACGCAACGCCGCAACAGATCGAGAACGCCGCGAAGATCGCTTGCGCCCACGAGTTTATTGCCGAACTGCCGGACGGATACGATACGGTGATCGGCGAACGGGGCTGCGACCTGTCAGGTGGTCAGTGTCAACGGCTGGCGATCGCCCGTGCCGTGCTGCTCGAGCCGCCCATCCTGCTGCTGGACGACCCGATGGCCGCGATTGATCCGGAGACCGAGCACGATATTCTGCGCGCGATTGACAACGCCATGGCCAACCGTACCACGTTCGTCGTGGCTCATCGGCTCAGCACGCTGCGCCGCGCCAACCAGGTGATCGTGCTGGAGAAGGGCCAAATCGTTCAGGTGGGCACGCACGCCGAGTTGTTGGCCACGAAAGGTCATTACCGCAAGGTGGCGCGCCTTCAGGCCGCTGACGAAGAAAGCAAGCGGCTGCTCGGCGTTGATGCAGGGGGCGTGTGATGACCGCGACAGCCAACTCAACGCTGACCCATGTCGACCCGAAGCAGACGCGCGAGGCATACACACGCCCACTCGATTTACAGCTGATCATCCGCCTGTTTCGCTACATGAAGCCACACGCGGCAAGGCGGAACTGGTTGTTTTTGCTGGTGATCGTGCGGTCGATACAGCTGCCGCTGCTGGCGCTGGTAACGGCTCACATACTCAGCGGACCGATCGTGGCGGCATCTCGAGAGGCGGCGGTCGGAGGGACGGTCAGCTACTGGGGCATCTGGCGCGGCACCGCCCTATTTGGAATACTGGCGCTGATTACCCAGTTCACGATGCACTACCGCCGGCGCTTGTCGCTGGAGTTGGGCGAGTCGGTCGTGCGTGACCTGCGCCGCGACATGTTCGAGCACCTCCAGAAGCTGACGATGAGCTTCTACGACCGGACGATGCTCGGCCGAGTCATCAGCCGGATGACCGGCGACATCGAGGCGGTACGCTCGGGTGTGCAGGAACTGTTCTTTGTGGCGTTGGTTGCGGGCGGACAGATGATCATTGCCGCGGCGATCATGCTCTGGACGAACGTGTGGCTGTTTGCGTTGTTGCTGATGATGGTACCGATGCAATGGGTGATCGGCCGGTATTTCCGCCCGCAGTTGAGCAAAGCGCACCGGACAACGCGTGAGAGCTTCAGCCGGGTAACGGCCAATCTCGCCGAGTCGGTCAACGGCATCCGCGTCACTCAGAGCTTTGCTCGCCAGGACCGCAATGCGAGCATGTTCGGCGATCTTGTGTACGATCACTCGACCCATCATGTCACCGTCGCGCGTTTGAGCGGCATCTTCTCACCCCTGCTCGATATAACCAGCCAGGTCTTTACAGCCATGCTCTTCGTCGGTGGTGGTTATCTGGCGATGGGCGGACACATCGACTTGGAGGTGCTGTTCAAGTTCTTCTTTCTCTCGGCGACATTCTTTGTGGGAGCACAGTCGATTGCGGGGCTCTATCTCAACGCCTTGGCCGTCATGGCCGGCGCTGAGCGGATTTACAGGCTGCTCGACACCGAGCCGGATTGGGCCGACGCACCCGATGCCATCGAGTTACCGCCTATCCACGGACTCGTGCAATTCAAGGACGTAACATTCGGGTACGACCCTGACCAGCCCGTGTTGCACCACATCAAGTTCATCGCCAAACCGGGTCAAACGATCGCCTTTGTCGGCCACACCGGCAGCGGCAAGAGTTCGATCCTCAAGCTGATCGCCAAGTTCTACCAGCCAACCAGCGGTGAACTGCTGATCGATGGCTACGACATTCAACGCATCCGGGGAGACTCGCTGCACCACCAGATGGGCATCGTGCTGCAACAGAACTTTCTGTTTACCGGCAGGGTAATGGACAATATCCGCTTCGCCAAACCGGACGCCACGGATGAGCAGGTGATCGACGCGGCCCGAAAACTGGACTGCCTCGACATCATCGAGTCGCTGCCGGACGGGTTCAATACGCACGTCGGCGAACGAGGCAGCAACCTTTCGCTGGGGCAGTGCCAACTCGTCTGCTTCACCCGCGCCATGCTGGCCAACCCGCGGATCATGATCCTCGACGAGGCCACCAGCAGCGTGGACACGATGACCGAGGCGCGCATTCAACACGCGTTGGACATTCTTCTCAAGGGGCGCACCAGTTTCGTCGTGGCGCACCGGCTGAGCACGATACGCCACGCCGACCTCGTGCTCGTGCTGGACCACGGCCGCATTGTTGAACGGGGCACGCACAATGAACTGCTCGCCACTGGCGGCGTCTACGCCAACCTCTATAAGCAGTTCATCCGCTCGAGCGAGGGTTGACATGGACCGCGACCACCAGCCGCGTCTTTGTGCAACAATCAAGACATCTCTCAAGAGCGACCACCGACCCGATCGCCAGGCTTCGGCACCTGACCCACCAGGCCGCTTGCTGTATCATGTGAGCCACATTGTTCGCGGCGCCATCGAACCGTGGCGAGCGAGCCCCGAAGGAGAACACCATGCAGCTATTGTCACAAAAACCAAGCGATCTGATTAAATCGCTGACCTTGGTAGCGGCCTTGGCCATCTTGGTGGTACCAGGCTGCGCCGCCATTACCTCCATGCTACCGATACAACCTGACCGGATCGTACTCGTTGAGAACGACCAGCCGCGAGCCGTGATCATCCTGCCCGAGCAGCCGGACAAGAACGAGCAACTTGCGGCCGACGAACTGACGCATTTCCTTGAGAAAATGAGCGGTGCAAAGATTCCAATCGAATCGACCGGCAAATATGCGGCCAGCCCGCAAACAGTGCGCATCCTGCTCGGATCGGCCGCAGACGGAATGATCGACGCCGATGCACTGAGCCACGCCGAGGGCAACCGCAACGATGACCTCAACTGTCGTGATGGGTTCGTGATCCGCACGAAAAACAATACCATAGCGATCCGTGGCGTACGATCCACAGGAACGCTCTTCGGCACGTACGAACTGCTTGAGCGGCTTGGGTGCAGATGGTTCTGGCCCGGTGAGTTGGGCGAGATTGTGCCCCAGTCTTCCACGATCGCTCTCGCCGGTCCGATCAACACCGTGCAGGCACCCACGTTTGACATGCGCTCGATGTGGTTCAGCGGCGACCACGGAGCCGGAGAATCCACGGGCCCATGGGCGCGCAGGATGCGCTTGTCGAGGGACTATCAGTACAACGGCGGCCACACGCCGCACCCGGACATCTCCAAACCCGACGCCTCCGAGATCATGGCAACCCAGATCCTGGATCAACTCGATCGCAGCCCCAAGACAAAATGGTTCAGCCTCAGTTGGGGTGATACCAGTGCCAGGAACATCGGCGCGAAGGCGTTGGGACTGCGCCATCCGTGGAACATGAACCAGGAGCATTCGACCGATGCATTGATAGCGTATTACAACGGCGTCGCCGAACGCGTGGAGGCGAAGCGGCCCGGCAAGAGATACGGTTTTCTTGTTTACAACAATTACTTTTTGCAACCGCTCAAGCATAAGCCACATCCAAATCTCGCGCCCTGGTTTGCCCCCATCGAGCAGTGCACCCGCCATCTACCCGGATCCGGTCGGTGCTGGCAACGCGACGCCAATTTCGAAATCCTCAAAACATGGTGCGAGATATCGGACAAGGTGTTTATCTACGACTACGAACCCACACTGCTGATCGAAAATGGCCTGCCCATGCCCGCGACAAATCGTTTCGCGATCGAGATGCCCCTGATGGACAAGCTTGGTGTGCGCGGCATCCTCCAGCAATCACAGGTCACCATCATGAATCAGGGCGCTAACCTCTACGTGCGCGCCCGGCTGATGTGGAACGCACAGGCAGACGTTAGCCAAATGCTCGACGAGTACTACGCAAAGATGTTCGGCCCGTCCGGCCCGCACGTGCGCCGCTTCCGCGATGCACTCGAGCAGATGCTATACAACGCGCCAGGACATCAGCAGCACGCATATTACTTCGAGGATGAGTTGCTCAAGATCATCTACCCTATCGACGAGGTGCGCAAGATCGAACAGTACGTTCGTGATGCCGAAGCGGCGGCAGTCACGCAGATGCAAAGCCGCCGCGTGCAGGCAATCCGATTTAGTTTTGACAACCTGATGCTCTATCTGCGAATGCGTCAGGCCGAGGACGAAGCCCGCTTCGCCGATGCGGCCAACCTCGCCGATGAAATCCACGCGCTGCGCAAACGAATTGACCAGGTTGACACCGTCCTCTACAAGGTTGGCGACCTCGATCGCACCGACGAGGGTGACGAGCATTGGCACATGCCGGGAGGGTGGGCCAAGTTCAACCGCGCCCGGTCCGCGAAGATCGACGGTACGGAAGGTGAACTGGTCGTGATGACGCCGGACGTATGGTCGTTTACCGTCGACCCTCGGCGTGAGGGCATCACCTATCGCTGGTTCGATCCCAATCATGACACGACGAAATGGAAACCATTGCGCACGACGCTTTTCTGGGAAGGCCAGGGCTACGAAACGAACGACGGTCACGGCTTTGACGGCGTTGGCTGGTACCGGACCACGGTGCGCGTGCCCAAACATTTTGAGGGCCGCAGTATCAAGATGAACTTCGGCGGTGTGGCCGGAGAGGTGCTTGTCTGGGTAAACGGCCAATTCGCCGGTTATCAACCTTATCCGCGGCCGTGGTGGTACAACGTCGTCAAGCAGAACTACGACATCGACGTATCCAGCGTCATCACCGCGGGCAAGGACCATGAGATCACCGTGCGCGTCCGCTGCGACGACAACTGGGGCGGCATCTTCCGGCGCGTGTTGCTCTGGTCGCCAAGGTATTAGTTGAGACAATATCGACCGCTATTTTATGGATGCACGCGGACCGGAATTCTGTTTTGATCAGGTCGCGCGCCTCGCAGCGCCGGGTGACAACGTCGCCATCATGTCCCGCCGACTCGAAGCCGGCACCTTGATTAACCACAACGAAAACCGGTTTCGTCTTCCCCACACGGTGCCGC
>CAUYYV010000081.1:0-11590 GCA_963577075.1 Phycisphaerae bacterium | reverse complement strand
GCGTGCATCGGCTCATCGATCGGGCCGCGATGCTCAATGGTCAGGTAGCTGATACACCGACTGGCGTCGAGTTGGTAGCCATCGGTGCTGATGCAGTCAGTTGGGCAGGCATCGATGCAGCGGGTACAGGTGCCACAGTGGTCCGCCATGGGGCGGTCCCGGTGATCTGAGGGGTCCGGGGGGTCCGGGGGGTCCGAATCGTCCGGCTCGATGCCGAGCGTGGTGACGATCTGGCCCAGCAGCAGCCACGATCCCAGCCGGGGATGAATCAAGAGCGTGTGTTTACCGATCCAACCGAGCCCAGCGCGTTGGGCGTGGTCGCGCTCAAGGATCGGAGCGGTGTCCACGGCACTGCGATATTGCTCATCGGGCCAACGCTGACGCAGCAAATCAGCCAATCGGTGCAGGCGTTTCTTGATGATCTTGTGGTAATCGTCGCCCCATGCATACCGGGCAATGCGTCCGACAGCCTGACCGCTGTTGGCCTCGGCCCATTCGTGGTCGGCGTGATGCCGATCGGCGACGCAGATCACCGATCGAGCGCCGGCGAGCAAACCTGCCGGATCGATTCGCATCTCGACGTTGCGGTCAAGATATTGCATCTCGCCGTGCCTGGCCTCTGCCAGCCATTGGCGCAGATAGTCGCCGTGGTCGCTGGGCTCGGCCGGGGCGATGCCGACCATCGCGAAGCCGAGCGGCTCGGCCAACCGGCGCACCAGTTGTGCGGGCACGGTCGGCGGTGGTGTAACGGGCGGTTGCATGACACGTGAGTGTAGTCACGTAGGGCGATAGTCACTACAATCCGCCCGATGCTGCCGCTAAGGGATTGCGTGCCGGATGCCGTATGATCTCAAACCGTTTGACGTAGACGTGGAGACGACGCCGTATGTCCGCCAGACCGACGAATCGTCGGGCACCGGCGACCGCTGGACACTCAACTTCGGACCTCAGCATCCGGCGACGCACACGACGTTGCGCATCGTGATCGACTTGGACGGCGAACGCGTCGCGCGGGCCGTGCCTCACATCGGGTACCTGCACTCCGGGTTCGAGAAGCTGGCCGAGCATCACGATTACAACCAGTACGTCTGCACGGTCAGCCGGATGAACTACATCTCGCCAATCGCCAACGACATCGCATGGCACACGGCGGTGGAGAAACTGTTCGCGATTGACATCACGCCGCGGTGCAAGGTGATCCGCACAATCATGGCCGAATTGGGGCGCATCCAGGATCACCTGCTGAGCATCGGCGCTGCCGCGCTGGACCTGGGAGCGTTCACCGCGTTCCTTTACGGGTTCAACGAGCGCGAGCGCATCTACGACATTTGTGAATATATCAGCGGTCAGCGGTTCCACCCGGACTGGACCCGCGTCGGCGGGGCCATGTACGACCTGCCTGATGAGAACCAGTTCAAGGCGATGGTCAAGCGTTTCATCCGCGAGCATTGCCCGTCGGCCGTGGAGGATCTCGAGAAACTGTTGAACAAGAACCGCATCTTCCGCGACCGGACGGAAGGGATCGGCGTGATAAGCCGCGATGATGCGATCGCCTGGTCGCTTTCCGGACCGGTCGCCCGGGCCAGCGGCGTGCGCCGCGATCTGCGCAAAGACGAGCCGTATCTCTGCTACGCCGACAACTGGGACGGTCAAGGCGCCGCGGCGGTGCGATTCAAGGTGCCGGTGGCATCGGGGGGAGACGTGCTGTCGCGATATCTCATTCGGCTGGAAGAAATCCGCCAGGCAATTGCGATCATCGAGCAATTGGTTGACGACATCCCCGCCGGACCGATCAACGTCGGCGACGACGGCAAGGTTATCAAGCCGGACAAGGCGGCGGTGTATGGCTCGATCGAGGGGATGATCCAGCACTTTGAGCTGGTGATGACCAATCGCGGCTGGAAAGCGCCGGTGGCCGAGGTGTACGCGGCCAACGAGACGGGCAACGGCGAGTTGGGTTTCTACATCGTCAGCGACGGCGGTCCCCGCGCCTGGCGGGCCAGTTGTCGGCCGCCCAGCTTCATCAACTACCAGGTGTTTCCCAAGCTGATCGAGGGGCACCTGTTGGCTGACATCGTCGCGGTGCTGGGCAGTCTCAATATTATCGCGGCGGAATTGGATCGTTAATGCCGGACCGGGATGACCCGGCCATATTACCGCAGCATTTTGCCGCGGTCGCGGGACGCAACATGGCGTGGATCACCAAGAACAGCGCTACGATGCAGATTGAGCAGCGCGACGAGCCGTATCTCGACGACGCGTTGCGACAAGAGTTGGAAGCCACCGTCATGCCCCGCTATCCGACCCGGCGCGCCGCGGCATTGCCCGTGTTGCACGCGGTGCAGGAAAAGCACGGCTGGATCACGCATCAGGCGATCACAGAGGTTGCCCGGTTTCTCGATATCAACGTCACGGAGATGCTCGATACCGCCACATTCTACGAGATGTTCCACTTTGAGCCGACGGGCAAATATCTGATCTGGGTCTGTCAGTCGATCAGTTGCGAGTTACTCGGCCACGACGGGCTGCTCGACCTGGTCCGTGACAAGCTGGGCATCGAACCGGGTCAGACGACCGACGACAGCCGATTCACACTGCTGACCGCCGAGTGCCTCGGCTCCTGCGACACGGCACCGTGCGCGCTGATTAACGAAACGCTGCACGAAAACCTGACGATCGAAAACTTTGAGCAGCTGATAGATTCACTCGACTAACGGTGATACCGAATGGCACTTAGCGAACCCGTGCTTCTCAAGCGCATACCAACGCCGCCGTGGGGCGAGGTGAATGATCGTCGTTTGAATCACATCGACGATTATTTTGACACCGGCGGTTACGAGGGTCTGAAAAAAGCGTTGGCGATGGAGCCGCCGCGGATCATCGACATCGTCAAGGCCAGCGAATTGCGTGGCCGGGGCGGCGCGGGTTTCCCGGCAGGTATGAAATGGAGCTTCCTGCCGCCGCAGGACGGCGAGCCGCGGTACCTGGCCGTCAACGCCGACGAATCGGAGCCCGGCACGTTCAAGGACCGGCTGCTGATCGACTACGACCCGCACCTGCTGCTCGAGGGGATCGCCATATGCATGTACGCCTGTCAACTCGACACGGCTTACATCTATATCCGCGGCGAGTACCACCAACAGGCCAAGACGCTTCAGTTTGCCATCACCGAGGCGTACGAGAACAAGATCCTGGGCGAGGGGTCGATGCTGGGCCGGATCAACGATCGGGTGCCGCACTGCCACCTGCACCGCGGCGCCGGGGCGTACATCTGCGGCGAGGAGACGGGACTGCTAGAGTCGCTGGAGGGCAAGCGAGGCTGGCCTCGCATCAAGCCGCCGTTTCCCGCCGTCGCCGGCGCGTTCGGCCGGCCCACGATCATCAACAACGTCGAGACGCTGGCGTGCATCGGCCCGATCGTCGAGCGCGGCGCTGATTGGTTCAAGTCAATGGGTGTGCCGCGACCGGACGGCGCGCCTCCCACCGCGCCCGCCAGCTACGGGCCCAAGCTGTTCGGCATCTCCGGACACGTCAACCGCCCGGGCGTGTACGAGGAGAATCTGGGCGTCAAGCTGTCCGACTTGATTGAGAATTACGGCGGCGCGATGCGTGGAGGCAAACGGTTTAAGGCGGCGGTGCCCGGCGGCATCTCCATGGGTGTGCTCGGCCCGGATCAATATGACGCGCAGCTGGACTTCGACGTCGGCAAGAAGTACGCCTGCCTCGGGCTGGGCACGGCCGGCGTAATCGTCATGGACGAGGACACCGACATGGTCGCCGTGGCGCGCAACATTGCGCGGTTTTTCAGCCACGAGTCGTGCGGCCAATGCACCCCCTGTCGTGAGGGCACGGGCTGGATCTACAAGATGCTCTGCCGCATCGAGGAGGGCGACGGCACGACGCGCGATCTGGACATGCTGCTCGAACTGGCCGGATCGATGGGTGCCATGCCGGGCACGACCATCTGCGGATTGGCCGACGGCGCCAACTGGGCGATCCGCACCATCGTCAACAAGTTCTGGGACGAGTTCGAGGCCCGCGTGCGCAAAGAACCGCATGTGTCGCTGGCCGTCATGCAGACCTGATATCACATCAACCCGCGCAGGATCATGCATTGCCTTGGGCCGACCCCTGGAAAACCCCCGGAATAGTGCTTTCTGCCGATCCGCCCCGTTTTCGTTGCCGCAGTGGCCTGACTAACCTGTCATCGGTTGCGCTATGAGGCAGCTTAACGCCGAATAACTCGAAAGCTGTAAAGGGCGGAGTGAAGGGCGGCGGGTGGCGGGGCGGACTGCTCACGCCGCACCGCGACATTCCACGATCGACCTGACCATGAATACCCACACCGATCCGCGAACGCTTGTGCCAACTCCCGGCAGTCACTGGCAAAATCAACCGCAACGCCGGTCGGTGCCGATCAAGCCGTAGCCGACGCAAAGACCACCCAGCACGATCATCGTCGGTCGCAACGGGCCGGTGACCATCTGCGTTAACCATGATTGTTCGGCAACCGCGATATGCAGGGGCTCGGCCAATTGCTGCGACTCGCTCACCCAGTCATCGATGCCGGCCACCTGCGGCTCGCCCGCAGACAAACCGTAGAGCAATCGCGAGCCCGATGGCTTGAGCCGAAGCTGATGGTACGCCATTGCCGCCACCGCCATCGGGTCGTCGCGCCGAATCGCCATGTGCAGCGCCTGGTACGCCTGTCGGTAGTGGCGGCATTGTCGCAGTTGCACTTGCATCCGGTAACGGTCCGCTTTCAGGCGATCGGATTCGATCAGGGCCGGTACCAGGATCGTGATGGCCCACAGCCCCACCCCACCGATCAGGCAACTCCACCCCGCCAGGGATGATGCTGTCCGCGGTGAAAGATGAAGCGAGATTCGTGGCATCACGACAGGCCTATTATCGTCATGGCGTGCTTGCCATCGTGAATCGGCCCGTGCCCTTGGGTTTTGCCCGATACGCGTATAAAATCACTGACCGATATTCACTGGACCGTGCGATATGACCGAGAGACCGCAGCCACCCAACACCGGACCGACCGTCTTTCTCGAGACCTTCGGCTGCCAGATGAACGTGCTGGACTCCCAGCTCGTGCATGGCCAACTGCGCGGGCTCGGCTATCGGTTTGTCGATGATTGGGAGACCGCGGACGTGGTGCTGTACAACACCTGCTCGGTCCGCCAGCATGCCGAGCAAAAGGTTTACAGCCGAGTCGGCGTGATAGGAAAACACAAGCGCCGCGGCAGCGACGTGGTGCTCGGGGTGATCGGCTGCATGGCCGAGCGCGAAGGCAGTGATGTGCTGCGCCGCTATCCACAGATCGACGTACTGTGCGGGCCGGGCGAGTTGGACAAACTTCCCATGTTGATCGATAACGCGCTGCGCACGTCGCCGAACCGGCGGGGCGGCAGCAGATCCGCTCGGGTCGCCCTGCAGGGCAATACCCACCGTCGCTCGGCCACCTTGGCGGCCGCCGAGGATGAGCTGGAAATGCTCGACCTGGCCCGTAGCTTTTCGCCCGACGAACATCACGGGTCCGCCTACGTGCGCATCACACGCGGTTGCAACAAATTCTGTACCTACTGCGTCGTCCCACATACGCGCGGCGCCGAAGTGCATCGCCCCCCCGACCACATCGTCGAGGAATGTCGCCGACTCGTCGATGCGGGCGTCATCGAGGTCACGCTGATCGGCCAAACAGTCAACCACTATCGATATGATCGCACCGCCGCGGTGACCGTTCGTGGGATTCAACAACCACAGGTCGGCGCCGTGATGAAAGGATCCTTGAGCCATGAACCACGCGCAGGGTCGTCCCCGTTGTCTCAAGCCTCGAGTCTCAAGCCCCAAGCCTCAAACACCACCAGCTTTGCCGACCTTCTCGCCCGCGTCCACGACGAGGTACCCGATCTGCGCCGCTTGCGATTCGTCACCAGTTTTCCTCGCGACTTTGGCGATGATATTCTCGAAGTGATACGCGACAAGCCGCGCATCTGCCGGTACCTGCACCTGCCGGCCCAGTCCGGCTCGAACCGCATCCTCGAACGGATGAACCGCGGCTATCGCATCGAGCAGTACGAGCAATTGCTCGGGCGTATCCGTGAATACCTGCCCGACGCCCAGATCGCCGGGGATGTCATCTGTGGGTTCCCCACAGAGACGCAACGGGACCACGAGGCGACCTGCGACCTGCTCCGCCGCGCCCGCTACAAGAACTGCTTCATTTTCAAGTATTCGCCCCGGCCCGGCACCGTCGCCATGGATCGGCTCGACGACGACGTGTCTGAGTCGGTCAAGCGTCAGCGCAACAATGAATTGCTCTCGATCCAAAGCGAGATCAGCGCAGATGTACACCGTGCGGTAGTCGGGCGCACCGTATCTGTGTTCGTTGAATCGATCAGCGACAGAGCGATACGGTCGAGAAACACGGCCGATCCGGCGGTCACGGTTGGATGGGAGCGCGGACAGCCCGTTACCCAGCTTTGCGGGCGCACCAGCGGCGACCTTATCGTCATATTCGACGGTGCCCCGGATCTTGTCGGATCGATTGTCGAAGTGCGGATCAACAACTCGGCGCCGCTAACACTGTTTGGCGAACTGGTCATTACGCCCGCAGCGGTATAAACTCACATCATGCGGTTGATATTCGACGGCCATCTCGATCTGGCCATGAATGCGTTAGGCTATGAGCGGGACCAATGCCAACCCGTCGAACGGATCCGCGCACATGAAGTCAAGGCGAGAAACGACGGCCGTGAAACGCCGACGGCATCACTTGAAGCGATGCGCAGGGGCGGTACGGCGGCGTGCGTTGCCACGGTGATTGCCCGCACCAAGCCGGTGAAACCAGAGCGTGGCGTGATGCGGTGTGACCTGGATTATCCAACACAAGACATGGCGCACGCTGCGGCGAAAGGACAACTCGCCTACTACGAAGCGCTCGAGCGGCGAGGGGTTGTTACTATCATCAAGACGGCCAAGCAGCTCACCTCACATTGGCTGCAGTGGGAAGCCGACGAGGCGTCGGCTTCGATCGCAGTCATCATCACAATGGAAGGGGCCGATCCGCTGATCGAGCCGGACGAGGTGCATCAGTGGTGGCAACAGGGACTGCGCTCGCTCATGCTGGCGCACTTCGGCCCGAGCGCTTACGCGTTTGGAACACCGTGCAACGATGAGAAAGGCTCGGCGCAGGAAGGACCTTTGACTGACAAGGGCCGACGGCTACTGATCGAGTTGGCCGACCTGGGCATGCCATTGGACCTGACGCACCTGTGCGACACCAGCTTCTTCGAGGCCCATGACGCCTATGACGGACCGGTTTGTGCAAGCCACTCGAACTGTCGTGCGCGGGTGCCGGGAGCCCGCCAGCTAAGCGATGAGCAGCTACGCCTGATTATTGAGCGCGACGGGGTGATCGGCATCGCCCTGTGCAACTCCATGCTGCGCCCGGGTGACAAACAGACGCTGGGCCACCAACAGGTAGGCCTCGATGCCATAGCCGAGCACATTGACCACATTTGTCAGCTAGCCGGTGACGCCACGCACGCCGCCATCGGCAGTGATCTGGACGGTGGATTCGGCATCGAGTGGACACCGCGGGAGATCGACACCATCGCCGACCTGCACCGCCTTGGCGACGAACTTACCAGGCACGGATACAGCGATGGCGACATCAAGTCGGTTCTACACGGAAACTGGTTACGGTTTTACTGCCAGGCACTGCCCGATGAGCGTTGACCCACTGACCGCCATATAATCCGCCGACCATGAGATTAATCTTCGATGCCCACCTGGACATCGCGTGGAACGCGATGTCATATGACCGCGACCAGTTGCTGTCAGTCGACGAGATGCGCGCCCGTGAGGCGAACATGACGGGCCCAAGCCGGGGCAATTGCACGGTGAGCCTGCCGGAGATGCGCCGCGCCAACATCGGACTGTCCCTGGTGACGGTGCTGTCACGCGCGATGCCGGCAAAAATGCCCGATGCCTATCCCAGCCCGGGTCCTGGGATAGGCAAGCGAGGTCACAGCGAAGTCATCCTGCGCGAGAGCCTCGATTTTGCCAACCAGACTATCTGCTGCGCCAACGGGCAGGGCCAGTTGGCGTATTACCAACTGCTGCAACAGCAGGGCCATCTGCGCATGATCCGAGATGCCAAGGCGCTCGACGTCATGTTCGACGCCTGGCCGGGTTCACCGACGAACATCGCACCGATCGGCGTTATCTTGAGCATGGAGGGCTGCGACCCGATCATCGACCCGGCGGGTGCGCAGTGGTGGTGGCAACAGGGATTGCGCACGGCGTGCCTGGCGCATTACGGGCCGAGCGCTTACGCGATGGGTACGGGCGGCGACGGGCCGCTTACAGCAAGCGGGCGCGATCTGGTGCGACAGTTCGACCAGCTCGGTGTCATTCTCGATCTGGTCCACACCGCGGACACCGCGCTCGACGAGGCGCTTGACCTGTACCAGCGACCGGTGTTTGTCAGCCACGGCAACTGCCGCGCATTGGTGCCCGGCGATCGGCAGTTCAGCGACGATCAGATCAAAAGAATCGCCGAGCGCGACGGTGTCATCGGCGTGGTTGCCGACTGCTGGATGCTCACCCCCGACTATCGCGGCGACGGGCCGACCAAAACGGTCCATCTCGACGCCGTCGCTGATCACATCGATCATATCTGCCAACTCACCAGCGGTACCAGGCACGTTGGCATCGGCAGCGACCTCGACGGCGGGTTCGGCAATGAGGAGACGCCGGCCGAACTGCGCACGATCGCGGACCTTCAAAAACTGGATGCGATTCTATCTAGCCGCGGCTACAGTGACGCCGATATAGATGGCATCTTCTACGGCAACTGGCTGCGCTTCTTCCGTCAAACGTTGCCGGGCGGCTAACAGGGCGGCCGATCCATGACGCCATCGGACAGCACTTCTCGGCGATTGCGCGATCTGTCGCCGCGCGGGCTGGCCATGCTCGTCGCGATCACCGCGGCCGGTGCGGTGTTGCGCATCGCATATCAGATCGATCGGCCGTTTACTGACGACGAGGTGGGCACGCTTCAATATCTGGCGCTCGACTACGGCCACCTGCTGACGATGTTCTACGACTGGCTGACGATGAATTATTACATCGCGCTGGTCAAATGGGTCGGCTCGTTCTGTGACAACGCGCCGTGGGCGCTGGTGGCGCCGAGCCTGATCGCCGGCGTTGTGACCATACCGCTGGTCGCGGCGGCGGCGCTTCGCGTCAGTGGCGTGGCGACGGCATTGGTCGCCGCGGCTCTCATCGCGTTCAATCCATATCTGGTCTTTTACAGCGTGCAGATCCGGTCGTACATGCTGCTGGCCGCGTTTGCGATCACGGCGCTGGTCTGGTTGCTTGACTGGATGCACCATCCGCGGTGGCGCAGCGGCGTCGGGTGCGCCCTCTGCTGCGCACTTGCCATGTTGATGCACCCCAATGCCGTCTACCACGTGGCGTTTCTCGCGTGCTGGTATGGCATTTGGCGGTTCAGCCGCGGAAGATCATGTGACCTGGCAACGGCATGCCGCCGCTGTGCATCACTGATTGTTCCGATGATTGCGTGTGGCATCCTGGTTGCCGCCGCGTACCTGCCGCTTCTCAAACCGATAGCTGAGTTCCGCGCCATGTTCAACGCTGAGGCGCCGACGCCTGTTAACTACCTTCATCTGGTTTCGGGGTTGTATTTCGTGCACGGGTTCGCGGTCGTGCCGACGCTCGTGTTGCTGGTAATCGGGTTGTGGCTGTCAGTCCGGGATCGAACGCCGGTGCTTTATTTGGCGCTGGGGGTCGTGATCCCGATCGTGTGCGCGTCGTGGCTGGGCGTATCGCAATTCCCCTGGACAATGGGCCGGTATTTCATCGCCGTGGTGCCGCTGTTGATTGTGATCGTGGCCTCGGCCATTGCCCTGCCCGCCGGGCGTCAACGAACGGACGTCGTGGTGGTGCTGACGATTCTCGTGGCCGCGACCTGGACTCCGAATCTCCGGGCCATCTTTGTTCATAAGTATGACTATCCGTGGCAGGACATCGCGGCCTATCTCAACGACGAGGTCGGTCGGTCGGATCACATCCTGGCAATCGAGCATCGGCGTCAACACCCGGCGCTGAACCTTGTGCCGTATCTGGATCGCCGAACGGTATCGGTCGGTGCCTACCTCGACGGCGCCGAGCAGAAACAGCAATTGCAGCGTTTATTCGTCGTGTCGGCAGATGCGCCGATCGAATCCGCCAAAGATTATCGCAATTTCGGCGTGGTGCAGGTTGTGATTTACACCGGTGATCGCCGTTCGCAGATCGCCCGCCAACTCCTGGCCGACCTGCGCACGTCGCTGAACAACCGCGTCGCGGCGCACCTAACCGGTCAATATAATCTCCTGCTCAAACAGATGCACGCACTTGACGATGGAACCGAATGGAGAAAATACACGGCTCTGTATTATAAATGTTTGATGCGCACCAGAAGACAGCGCCATTCGCCTTCACAAATATTGAATCTTCTTCCGCGTGATCAGGTGTTGACCATCCTACCATAGACCGCAACGCAACGCCCATGACAAGGGCTGCCTCTCACATGCCAACAGACACGAACGGCAATGCAGCACCGTGTGATCCGGGCTCCTGGCGACGAAAGGGACGGGAGTTGTTCGGCATCGATCTGCGGTCGCTGGCGGTGTTTCGCTTATCGCTCGCGTCGATGATCCTCATCGATTTGATCCGCCGCACACCTGATCTGGTCGGACTATACACCGATTATGGCGCGATCCCACGCGAGTTGTTGATCGCAGAATTTCGCGACCGGTCTCAGCTATCGCTTCATTTCCTGCTCAGCGGCAGTGTGACGGGGGTGGCGTGTCTGTTTGTGATCGCCGGGATATTCGCGTTGATGATGCTGGTCGGGTACCGAACGCGTTTGGCGACGATCGCGAGTTGGCTGCTGTTGATGAGTTTCCAGAACCGGGCGGACCTGGTGGGCGACTCGGGTGACGGTATCCTGCTGCTGCTGTTGTTTTGGGGCATGTTTCTGCCGCTTGGGGCGCGGTTCTCGATTGACAGCGCTTTGAACACGAGGCCGCGGCGGGCGTCGGACAGCTTGCTGTCAGTGGGTACGGCGGCGCTGCTCACCCAGATTTGCCTGATCTACCTGGCGGGTATTCCACTGAAGCTTTACCCGTTCGAGACACACCAGATCTGGTGGCGGGGCGAGGCGATATATTACGCGTTGCATCGCGATTTGCTGGCGACCACATGGGGAGTGTGGCTGCGCCAGTTTGTCTGGTTACTGCCCACGCTCACCTACGCGACACTGACCATAGAGGCACTAGGTCCTCTCCTGGCGTTTTCGCCGTGGCGGACAGGACCGTGTCGGACGATGGCGATTATGCTGTTTATCTGCCTGCACATCGGTTTCGCCATGTTTGTTGTGCTCGGCCTGTTTCCGCTTATATGCATCACGGGTTGGCTTGTGTTTCTACCGAGCTGGCTGTGGGACAAGCTGTTTGACCGTTTGCGCCGTTCGCAGAAACGAAAGGTAACTATTTTTTTTGACAGCGAC